>JADNEJ010000491.1 GCA_016292295.1 Candidatus Thiodictyon intracellulare | reverse complement strand
GTGATCGCTCAGATGCATGGTAGTGGCGTGGCGGCGCTTGCCCGCTCTCGCTTAGAAGCTTGTGCCATATTCTGGCACGGCCGTCGAGCTATATCGCGTAGGCTTATAATCGTCCACGAGGGCTAAGAACATGGGGGGCTAAACGGCTACGGAAGTAGCGGATGCTGGGCTTGGTCGGCATTATGTAGCAAACGCACATGGCTATTTATTGAGTGACTTGGTTGCGACTTTCCGATTCTGAGTCAGCCCCGGCAGCCGAGTTTCTCACCAAAATCTGGGAGATCTCGGCGCCAACCCGCCAGACTCGCACTGAGTTGCCGCCAGATTCTGCGTAACCAATTTATTATATAACTATGTGCAGCTGCTACATAATGCCGGGCTTGGTTGTCAGGAGCACGTAAGCGCCCTGGCCCAGTCCGGGCAGGCTGATGACGCTATGGATGCGCACCCCCGTCTTGCCGCCGCGAATGGTGCGGGTACTGAACCCGGCGGGCGAGATCAGCACCAGCGAGTTGACCAGCTCCGGCACCTCGGCGGCGACCCGGGCGACGAACTCGCCGCCCAGCGACAGCGAGACTAGGCCCACCGGCTACACCGCCACCCGGCGCAGAAACTCGGTCAGTGCCTTGACATAGACGTCCGGCTGGTAGTAGAGATCCGGCCGGTCGGTGGACCAGAATCTCGGCAGTTCCGGCCCCAGGACTAGGCGCTGCGCGTGGTAGCGGTCGAACAGCGGCTTCATCTCATAGGCGCTGAGGGGCAGCGTTGATGCTGTGCACCAACACCAGCGGTCGGCCTTGACCGGAGCCGGTGCTATAGTAGCTCAGTTGCCCGAAACCGGGGACCGAAATTCGGACGCACGGGGCGTCCAGGGCATCGGGTAGGGCCACCTGGCGCGTGGCGCCGAGGTCACCAGGGACATTCAGTGCATGTACAGTAGTGCGACTCATGGGAATCTTGTCGCGGTTGCGCGATAAACGGGAGGACGTTTGACCTGGCTGACGCGCCGCGGCGTCACGCCGATGTGACAGTATAAACCCCATTGGCCGACAGACGAATGGGGCCGCGGCGCAGTCAGGCATGATGACGCAAAATGCCGCCGGTCTTACCGACCGGGAGCGAGCCCCGTGGACACCTCCCGGACCCCAGGCCCGAGCGGCGCTTGGACACCATGAAGGCACCGGCGCTGGCGCAGCGCCTCCAGCCCCGCGCCCTTGCCTGTGACCTTCAGCAGCGCATCGCCGCCCAGGCAGGCGCTCATGATGTTGCTGCCGAGCGCGGTGTCGGCACCCACCCCTTTGGCGTCCAGGCGGACGAGCCGGTGCAGGCGTCGGCGCAGCCGATCCAGTTGGGTCAGGTCGTTCTGCGCTTCGGCCAGGTCGAAGCTCGCGGGCAGGACCTCGGGGATCTGGGCCAGCACCAGAGGGGGCGTCTGGCGGCAGAAGGCCTCGGACTTGTCGCCCATCTTGGTCAACTAGTGCCGCTCATCGAACGTCAGTTCCGGCAGCGGAGCGAAGAACCGCTACAGCACGACCAGGGCGCCATCGATCTGCGCGAAATCGGCATCGGTCTAGCAGCCTGTCGGACTTCGGGGCCCCGTCGGGACGGCGGGTCCGGTATACTGCCCGGATCAACCCCGATGACCGCCCGATGGCTGAAGTGTTACTGCCGATGCGCCGC
>JADNEJ010000469.1 GCA_016292295.1 Candidatus Thiodictyon intracellulare | reverse complement strand
GTATTACGTCTGCAGTCAGAGGAACACCGCGGAAAACTGCGTTTCTAGCCGAAAACCGCCTTTTTTTGCCGCAAAAGCCCGCCTAAGCGCTTCAGGCGGTGGCGCCGGTCGCTAAGTCCGACAGGCTGCTAGTCGTGCAATACCTTGAACATGTCGTGGCGGGTGATAATGCCGGCCGTGTTGCCGGACTCGTCGACTACCACCAGTCGGCGGGTCCGCGCCTGTTCCATGCGCTCGATCGCCTCGGCCAGGGGAGTGGCGCCGGTCACCGTCTGCACCGGATGACTCATGATCCCGCTCATACGGGTGGCGACCAAGTCGATGCCCTCGTCGCCCAATCGGACCAGGTCGCGTTCCGTGACGATGCCGACGGGGCGGCCGTGACGCTCGACCACCACGCTGCCCAGGTGCTGGTCGGCCATCACGCGGACGGCATCGCGCACCAGTGCGTCCTCGGGCAAGGTGACCACCCCGCGGGTCATGATGGCGTTCACGTCAGTACCCGCCAGGAGGTCCGCCGTCGTCAGGCGGTCGATCAGGTCCGCCTCACTGATGATGCCCGCGACCCGGCCGTCCTGGTCGGTCACAATGAGGTGGCGCACCCGACGTTCGGCGAGCAGGCGGTAGGCGTCGCGGGTGCCCGTGCCGGTGGGGGCAGTGAGCGGGGGGGTGCGCATGGCCTCGCTGATCGGCACTGCCTCGGCGTCCCGGTGTTGCGCGGCGAAGCGTACCGCGTCACGCTCAGTGAAGATGCCGACCGGGCGCTCGTCGGCGGTCACCGCCAAGGCGCTGATGCGCTGACCGCGCATCACTGTCAACGCCCACTGGACCGAATAGTCCGCGGGAACGGAAGTGACCGGGGACGTCATGATGTCGGCCAGGGTCGCGGGCGGCAGGCGCGCGGTGCCGGGGGCGACGGAACCGGTATCAGATGGAGGCGATAGCAAGTTCGGGCACTCCCTGGGCCAGTATCATAGATAGATCACAGAGCGATGTTTAAGAGCGGCGCTTAGACCCGCACGATAGCTGCGGGCGGCGTTTTCGTCAAGATTGCTGTGCTTGCCCGACAGCGATCGGCGTCGATTTCAGGTTATGCTTGGGGCACTGGGCAGCATCGGGCGTCTCCGACCCGTGCCGGCGTCCCTTGGGTCCCTTGGATCGAACCGGACGGAGTTAGCCTTGGACATCGCAGAACTGCTCGCCTTCAGTGTCAAGAGCGCGTCAAAAACAACGCCTCCGACCTGCACCTCTCGGCCGGCCTGCCGAGCCGATGATCCGGGTCGATGGGGATATGCGTCGCATCAATGTCCCGGCGCTGGAACAGTATACCGTGCACTCGCTGGTATACAACATCATGGACGGCGAGCAGCGCAAGGATTATGAGGAGTTCCTATAAACAGATTTTTCCTTTTATATCAATCGCATGACGCGATTTCGCGTCAACACCTTCAACCAGAAGCGGGGTTCCGCGGCGGTCTTCCGCACCATCCCGTCGAAGGTCCTGAGCCTGAAAGCCCCGTCGATCTTCAAGGATATCGTCAACGTCCCGCGCGGCCTGGTGCTGGTGACGGAGCCCACCGGCTCCGGCATCATTTCCACAAAGGCCGGCGACGCCACGCTGGGCACCGGCGGCGTCAGCGCCGTCAGCCGCCGCTTCAAACCGGCGTAATCCAGCCGCAGGG
>JADNEJ010000582.1 GCA_016292295.1 Candidatus Thiodictyon intracellulare | reverse complement strand
CGAGCTTTTCTGCCCGCTCCAGACGTGCGCGGTGCTTCACCATGCACCGCCGCTCACCAACCAGCAACGGGCGGGTGGCGAATGCCCGGCATCTGGGCTAAAATTTTTTACTACCCTGGGTTAGTTTACACTTCCAAGTACATGAAAATTTGGAGATCCTGCAAACCACTTCGACGCTTATGACCAACTTCCACGCTTTGGCTTTGGCAGATTTATGATCAAGGCCCCACGAGCCTTTCCCGCTGATCAATTAGCGCCGGCCCAGCCGGTCGATGAATGTAGTCAACCCTTCCAGCAGCGCCGCCTCCTAATCACGCTGCGGGAAATGACCGCAGTGTGCCAGTTTGAGCAATTGCGTACCCGGGACCCGTACGGTAATCACCTCGATCTGGCGCATGGTGGCGTACTCGCCCTGGATCGCCAGCACCGGACAACGGATGTTGCCTAGGCAGTCCTCAATGTTCCAGTCGCGAAAGGCCGGTGGCAGCCAGCAGTCGTGCCAGTCCCGAAAGACCCGCTCAGCCCGCGCCTGATGGTAGCGCGCGAGCTTCTGCGGCAAATCGGTGGTGTCCCAGGCGGTGCCAGGGGCGCGGATGCCAGCCAAGGCCTCGGGCTCGACGAATTAGTACGGGGCGATCACCGCCAGCACGCGCGGCACCGCCGGAAAGGCACCGGCAAAGATCAGGGCAATACTGCCGCCGTCGCTGTGACCGATAAGCACCAGGGCTTCGATCCGGAGCGCGGCGAGTAGGGCCGGCAGGACCTCCTCGGCTTCGCGATGCAGGTAGCGCGTGTCCTTCCGGCAAGGCTGCATGAAATCCCGTCGCTGGTCCGGTAGCGTAAGAGCCCCGTTTTTGGTGATCCGGAGGCTTCACGATGTCACTGTCACTCCCCGCCGCTGCTGATCTGGCACAGACGGCCCCGGCCTTTACCCACTGGCGCAGCACCACGCCCGTGGGCGCGCGTATTCCCACGGACCGCTGGGCACAGGCGGTGGCACTGGCTACCCGCCATGGGGTGAGCAAGGTCGCCGCGACCCTGCGGCTGGACTACGTCAGTTTGAAGCAGCGGCTGACGGCGCTGACGCCGCCTGTGCCGGTGCCCAGCACGGCGTCGCCGGCCTTTGTGGAAATGATGCTGGGCGGACTCACCCAGGCGGCACACGTAGAGTGACCTGATCCCCGCCCGGTCCACTGTCAGCAAGATCTTGCGGCGGCGCAGATCCATGAGCGCCAGGGCAAAACTGCCGTGGATGTGCCCGAGCAGGGCATCGCCCTCGGCGTGATAAAGGCGGGCCACCGCCGCTGCATTCAGGGCCCCGGACGCGACGCTACCGCCCATGCTGGTAACCGGCTCGGTGAGGCAGACTACGACCTCCCCGTCGGCGTAGACGAGGTCGGGACCGGCCTGGGAGCCCGCGTGCCCGCTAGTGTCACGAGCGCGCCCGGCGCCTGGCCCCGGCGCTCACCCCGCGCTCCAGCATGGCATCGAGTATCCGGGCCGAGGCCTGAGCATCGGCGATCTGGCCCATACAACCGCAAATGGCGTACATCGGTCCTCTCCTGGGGGTGGCGGCGGGCGTGCGGGGGGCGCGGTGCGCCCCGCCGCCGGGCGGTCGAGCCGAGATTATACTCAGCTAATGCCAAATTTTCGGTTTCCTCACCGACCTGTTATTTCAAAGT
>JADNEJ010000411.1 GCA_016292295.1 Candidatus Thiodictyon intracellulare | reverse complement strand
CCGCCCAAGGGCCTCAGGCGGTGGCGCCGGTCGCTAAGTCCGACAGGCTGCTAGGTAGAGGTTCCAGAGCCCCAGCAGAGCGGCACCGATCGTCAAGACCAGACCGGACGCCTCGCGCGCGGGTGAGAGTGCCCGCGGCCTAAGTGCACAGGCGAGCGCGAGCAGGATCGGCGTTGCGCACGGACCGATGCCGAGCGCCCGGCGGACGACGTTTTTCTGTGGCTTGCCCTTCGTCACTACTCAAATTCCCGGGCCGCCACCATCCTGGCGTAATAAATCCAAACCACGAGGTCTCCCATGAGCGATAACAGCGACAAGATCGAAAAGACCGAGGAACAGTGGCGTGCCGAGCTGACGCCCGAACAGTACCGCGTCGCCCGCGAGCGTGGCACCGAGCCCGCCTTAACCGGCCGCTACTGTGACACCAAGGAGCCCGGGCTCTACCGCTGCGGCGCCTGCGGGGCAGACCTCTTCGACTCGGCGCAGAAATACAACTCCGGCAGCGGCTGGCCCAGCTTCTGGCAACCAGCGAGCCCAGCGGCGGTCGGCACCGACACCGACAAGACCCACGGCATGCAGCGCACAGAGGTCCACTGCAACCGCTGCGGCGCCCACTTGGGCCACGTCTTCCCCGACGGCCCCCGCCCCACCGGGCTGCGCTACTGCATTAACTCGGTGTCACTGGACTTCGCGCCCAAGGACGAGAGCTGATGCCCATGAAGGCCGCGCGCGACCCGTGGGAGCGGCGTCTCGCCGCGGTCGGCGCCCGCCGTCGGCAGGATCTTACCGGTCCGCGCGAGCTCATCGCGGCGGGATGCCGCTCCCACGGGTCGGTGCCGACCGGCGGCCCTTTAGATCGACCCTGAGTCGCTTGCCGATAACGCCAAGCACCGCCAAGACCCACGCCTGGATCGAACGCCGCCTGCGTGCATTCTGGAAACGCCTCCCGGGAACATTCATCGAAGTCGTGCTGCTGTGGATAGGCGGCCTCGCCCTCAACGCCATCGCCTTCCGGGCCACACGGAAAACTGCTTTCTAGCCCTGCCCTTACCCGCCGCGCTCGCCTGCTGGGCCGCGGCGACCAGGCTTGGCCTGCTGCTGGCCCGCCGGGCCAAACCCGTCCTATGGGAAGAGAGCGGCGGCGCCGGGCGGGAGGCGGAGCCCGAACGGATGCAGGACCAGGCCCCGCCATCCCCGCCGACCCGGGTCCCACCCCTGCTCGACCTGGTGCAGGTCCCCGGCGGCACCTTTCGGATGGGCTCGCCGCCGGCCAGCGAGAAGCAGGTCGCCGATTTCGCCCGGCGCTGGCGCGACTAGTTCGGCGGTACCCCGCGAGGGTAGATGCAAAGGGTCCAAGAGTCGCTGCGGTGGGAGCGGCCCGCCCATTGGGTACGCTTGTCGCCCTTCTTGATGGCGCGAATGCCCGTCACCCGTAGACAATGGCGGTCGGTCCGGTCCGATACCCCCCAGGCATGGTTGAAAACGAGGGACGACGACGAACTGCCGGCAACCCATGTGGACTGGCCGCAATCGCTCGCCTTCTGCAATGCACTGTCCGGGCGGGAGGGGCTGACCTCCTGCTACCAGGTGGACGTAGACCAGGAGTTTGAACGCGGTGCCGCGGCGGTTGCGGAAGACGAAGGGCGCTCCGCTCATGGGCTCGTCCGCCAACACCTGGCGCACCCGCCGGGCGAGACC
>JADNEJ010000432.1 GCA_016292295.1 Candidatus Thiodictyon intracellulare | reverse complement strand
GGATCGAAGAGCCCGCTCACTTGGAGAAATTCGGTGAAGAATGGCAACTGCCCGAATGGGGTGACGGCGGCCTGCGGGTCCCACTCAACGTGGACCCTGCCACCGAACGTGTCCATGGCGAGACCGGGCCGGGGCCGGGGCCGGGGCCGGGGCCGGGAAACGGCGCCAGCGCCGTTGTTTCGGTTTCACCCGCTGGACAAAAGATAAGACCGCTCATACGCACATTTTTTCTTATATATTTCATAATTTTAAATTAGATCGTACAAGGTAAAACTGCTCTTTCTAGGATGAGTGGCTCACTTATGCGCTGGTCGAGTACGCCGCGCGGGAGTTGGCTGCTTGACTCCGAGGCCTGCCAGCGGATCGTCGGCGCCGTGGTGGAACTACCCCCCGGCGGCATCGGCACCCAGGAGGGCCGTAGGTTGGGATCACGAAAGAACCCCAACGATCGGCGACCGGAAATGTTTTTGGCTCGCGCCAGACCCCTGGCGCCCGATCCAATTCTTCCGACCGGTTGACGACCTGCCCGTTGGCCGGCCTTGATCATAATTCCGCTCACCTTGTTCAGTCCCGGCGTCGCCGCCACCATGCAGAACATGGTCTTACGCGCGTAAACCCACATGGGCCGGCCAGCCTTGAGCGGATTTGTGATCAAGGCCCGTCGGCCCAACCTTCCAGCACCTCCTGGCCCAGCCGTCGCACCTCATCGATCACACGGCGCTCCGCCTCGTCCACTTTGCGCAGGTCGTTGCCTGCATCCTCAACCAGGTCGACCAGTCGCATTCGATCCGGCCGCGCAACTGCGGATGCCGGTTCAGGCGGGCCAACAGTCGCTCGCCCTCGGGAGACAGTGGCGTTCTCACAGGCGGCCCTCGTGTTTTTAGACGGTTACCGCTGTATTTCAATTCACCACATCACTTTGGATCGCACTCGACCTGACCCCTGTCCTTCTTGGGTCAACGCCGACTATATTTCCCCGGACTGTCTGCCGGCGGCTCGGCGCGGTAGAATTGCGTGATCACGATCACGATCGCGATCAGGATTACGATCACGGCCGACTTGGCCGAACGCCGTGGACGTCCACCACCCGGCGCCTCGCCATGCGCGTGGCATCGGAGGGGTGGAAGCGTCGGTTGTCCATGCGTAATTGCAAGCGGAGTCACAATCAAAACGGGACTGAGGCTGTTCTCGAGCCGTCGCAGCAGCTCGGCGGTTATCCTGAGGTTCCTCGCCGTCGTCGGTTTTGGGACCTATGTCACGCCCGTGTCGGCGGCGCCCGCGAGTCGTCGGCCGGCCAGACCATCGCCGAACAGTCGGACGGCCGACAAATCGTCATCAGGGACTAAGGTGACGAATGGAACAACTGGATCGAGACCGAGGTCGGTCACACCATCGCCCAGGATGCGCAGGGCGCCTGGCAGCACGTCACCGGCTTCGAGCGCTCGCTCGTCGCGGACGGCCTCGGTGCCGAGCCGTCTCCGGTCGAGCAGCCGGTGTTGAGCGGCGTCGATGCGACCGAGCCGCCGCCGCTCGGGATGGCCTTGATCATAAATCCACTCAAAAAAAAGAGTTTAAGTCGGTTATAAGTGTCGAAGGGGTTGACAGGACCTGTGAACTTTCATACTCTTAGAAATGCAAACTAACCTAGGGTAGTAAAAAATGTCCGAAGGTCCTGCCGCGAGAAACTTTAGCCTAGATGCC
>JADNEJ010000147.1 GCA_016292295.1 Candidatus Thiodictyon intracellulare | reverse complement strand
GCCGCCGCAACTCCCTGCTCAGCGCACGCGTCGGCACCGCCGTGGCGTCACGCGCGGTGCCGTCGCCCAACTGCAAAAATGGCCAAAGTCGAGCTAATCCAAATCGACATGAAAAAGACAAACTTCACCAACATCCTGGGCGCCCGCATCGCACTCGGACTCTTCCTCGCCGCGCTGCTATTCCTGAGCTACCGGGTCCTGAGCCTGTTCATGGTACCGGTCGCCTGGGCCGCCATCTTGGTCTATGTCACCTGGCCCATCTACCGCCGCCTACGCGACCTCTTCGGTGGCTTGGTCAATCTCAGCGCGCTGGCGATGACCCTCTTTCTGACCCTGACCTTCGCGCTGCCTCTCCTATCCATGGTCTCCATGCTGCGCGCTGAGGTACCGGCCGCCTATAACCGCTCGGTCGAGGTCCTCCTGAGCGGGCCGGACGCGGTGCCGCTCGCCATCGCCCGCATCCCTTGGCTGGGAGACGAGGTGGAGCGCGTGCTCGCACTCTCCGCCGAGGACCCCGCGACCCTGCGCAAAGAGGTGGCGCAGTTGGGCAAGCCCTGGGTGGACGGCTCATTCGACGTCCTGGGGAGCATCGGGGTCACGGCCTTCAAATTCACCTTTGCTCTGTTCACCGCCTTCTTCTTCTACCGCGACGGCGAGTCCCTGCTGGACCAGGTCCGGCGCCTGCTCTATGGCCTGATCGGCGCCCGCTCCGGGGCCTATCTGTTCGCCATCGGCAGTACCACTCGGGCGGTCCTCTATGGCCTGATCCTGACCGCGCTGGCGCAGGGCCTGCTCGCCGGGCTCGGTTATTGGGCGACCGGGGTTGAGGCCCCGGTACTGCTCGGGGTACTGACCGCGATCCTAGCCCTGATCCCCTTCGGCACCCCCCTGGTGTGGGGGTCCGTAAGCATCTGGCTAGTCGCGAGCGGCCAGCCCTGGGCCGGCCTCGGGCTGGCCCTCTGGGGCGCCCTGGTGGTGAGCCAGATTGACAATGTGCTACGGCCCATGTTGATCAGCAGTTCCACCCGCATCCCCTACCTCCTGGTGCTGTTCGCGGTCCTGGGCGGCATTTCCGCCTTCGGCTTGCTCGGGCTCTTCCTGGGCCCCATCGTCATCGCCGTGCTGCTGGCCGTGTGGCGCGAGTGGCTGGAGGAACAGGTGCCGCGGGGGCAGCTCACTTTTGCCGGGGGACCGGCGGCGGGGGACGCGCAGACGCCCGTGCCGGTCGATGCAGACGCGCCCACGGGCGAGTGAACCTTTCGCTCTGAGCGGCGTCGATCATTCCAAGTCCGGCAAGCGCGTGGCAACTCTTTCCGCCATCAGAAATTTGACTCATCTGTGACGATGGGACTCGCTCAAGGAGCCATAGTATCCCACGATGGAAATCGTAATGCCATTTCTTGGAGTATGTCGTAAGCTACAATTTTTTCAGAGTTCTACTGATTCCCTGCGATGCCATTACTGCGTGCTGCCCCCGTCCCTGTAACCGATCGTAAGCGTCGGCAACTAACGACGCTTGAACGAGGCCTTGATTATAATTCCGCCCACCTTGTTCAGCCACGGCGTCGTCGCTTCCTTGCAGAGCATGGTCTTGCGCACGCAAGCCCACATGGGCCGGCCGGCCTTGGGCGGATTTGTGATCAAGGCCCTTGAACGACAACCGACCTGTCCGCAGCAAATTGCGATGCGCGCACGGATTATCT
>JADNEJ010000112.1 GCA_016292295.1 Candidatus Thiodictyon intracellulare | reverse complement strand
CACCGTGCGCGGGCCTTGGGCCAGCAGCGTGCCGGTCACCAAGACCTGCACATGGTGCCAGGTCGGCGCGGTGAACAGCGGCACAAAGGGCAGCAGAGTCAGTACAATCGAGCGCGGACGAGCCCTGACCGAAGCCCCTGACCGGGTGCGGCTTTGCGCATGCGGATACCAGCCGATGACCGCCAATAAGACCTTTTGCGTCATTGTCGATGACCGCGAGGCGGCCGGTGCGGTCTTGGACGCTCTGCGCCGCCGCGCCGACGTGGTCACCCGGGTAGAATGGCTGCCGCTCGGCGACTATCTGGTCGAGGAGGCGCTGCTCTTCGAGCGCAAGACGCTGCCGGAACTAATCGCCTCCATCCAGGACGGGCGGCTCTTTACGCAGAGGCTGCTGCTGGCGCAGGCGCCGCTGCGCACCGCCCGGATCCTGGAGGGCACCACGCGGGACCTGGCCGGGTGCAGGATGCGCCGCGAGGCGATCCAGGGTGCCCTGATCGCCCTGACCCTGCTCCTCAGCATCCCGCTGCGCTGCTACGGTCCATGAACGCGCAGGAGACCACCGTACTGATCCTGTTCGCGACCTGTCAAGGGCGCGCCTGGGCCACCGGCGCCCTGCCCCGCCAGGGGCGGCGGCCATACGGCAAGGCCCGGGTGCAGCACCGCATCCTGCAGGGCCTGCCCGGGATCGGCCCGGCGTGGACAAAACGGCTGCTGGAGCACTTCGGTACCATTGAAGCGGTCATGGCCGCCCCGGCTGCCGACCTGGCCACCGTGCTCGGGAGCGGCGAGCGGACCGCCAAATTCATCCGCTGGGCGGTGGCGGAAACCGCGGCGACCTTTGGTCCGGCGGAGGCGTCCAATTCCGATTGGCCACTGTGACACGCCAACCAACAGAAGAGCACTCAGTCGGCAAAGACCGGATAGTCGAGCGCGACCTGCCCCAGCGGTTTGGCCGCGCCGGCCGGGCTGTAGACGCCGTAGCGGGTCAGTTGCGCAGCATCCAGGCGGCAGATGACCTGTTCGATCTCGGTCAGGCGGGCGCCCTGGCGCACTAGGTAGCAGATGTAGGTGTGGCGCAAGGCGTCGTCCACTTCCGTGGGATGTGACAGGCCCGCGTCGTGCGCCATGAGCCCTGCGGCACCCCCGGCCGCCGAGTCACCAGACCACAGGGGGAGAGGCTGCTGCCTGGCCAGCAGCGCCGTCAAACCCGGGCTGAGCGCGAGCACGCGCCCGTCACCGGGCACCCGTACCTGCCCGCCCGCAAGGTCGATGGTCGCGTCGTCCAGGTCTGCGCACTCCCGCTGGGTGAGCCCGGACAGGAGGAACCCGATCAATTGTCGGGTGGCCGTGTCCGCGAGTTCGGCCAGGGCTCGAACCTCGGCCGCCAGCAACTCGCGCTCGATGGCCCCCAGCAGGCTCCGCACCTCGCCGACCTCGAGGCTGTACGGTGCCCCATGGACCGGCAAGGCGTGGTCGGCGGCGCGCCCGGTCAGGGCCTGGGCCTGGTCATGAACTCCAGGAGCAGCACGGCAAGGAGTGCCGTCACACCCGCGGCAACCAGGTTATAGAGGAAGTCCCGCCAATAGTCGGGCTAGCAGCCTGTCGAACTTAGCGCCCAGCGCCACCGCCTGAGGCCCTTGGACGGGCTTTTGCGAAAAAAAAGAGACTGTTTTCGGCTAGAAACGCAGTGCAGTTTTCCGCGGTGTTCCC
>JADNEJ010000665.1 GCA_016292295.1 Candidatus Thiodictyon intracellulare | reverse complement strand
ACGGAGAACTTTGAAATAACCGGTCGGTGAGGAAACCGAAAATTTGGCATTAGCTATGTATAGAAGAGCGGGGAGAGTGGGGAGCGGATGAAAAGAAAAAATAGGCGGTGCGCCCGGCGATCCCCAGGTTGTCCTCGCGCAAGGGCGGCTCTTTGTCGTCGGGGGCAGCGGTCACTTCTTGGCTCATGAGACTTCCAGGCAATCCACTGCGGCGCGGCATCGCTCAGGTCGGGCGCGGACCCGGATGAAGCGATACCGCCGATCAGCTAAAACAGGGGCGGCGGACAACGGGTTGTGCCGGCCGGTTGGCAAATATTCTCAGACGAGCGGACCCGGGTTGGCGAGTACTCGCTCACTCGCTACCAAGTCGCTCAGCGCGGTAACGAAGCCGCCGCTCTGGTCCTCGCCGATCCGGATCAGCCGCAACTGGGGCTCACCGCTGTCCCTGAGTACGTAGACCCCGGGCAAGCTGCCGTTGTAACGGATCGCGCTGCGAGGGATCACCGGATTAGCACGCGCCACGGCGCCGCTGTCGCTGGTGTCGAGGATCAGGACCTTGACATACATACCGGGCGCAGAGACGCCTTGCGGCAGGTCGAACTTCACCTTGACCGTATGGCGCTGGCTGTCGGCCACGGGAAAAATCTGGGCCACCCGCACCGGCATCCGGCGGTTGTGCAGGTCCAACTCCGCGGTGACCACCATGCCCTCGCGCAGCCCCGGGCGCAGGCGCGCTGGCACGTCCACCTCCACCTGGAAATACTCCACGTCGGCGCAGTTGAGCAACAGCTGGCCCGGCTGGACCGTAATACCGGGCGCAGAGACGCCTTGCGGCAGGTCGAACTTCACCTTGACCGTATGGCGCTGGCTGTCGGCCACGGGAAAAATCTGGGCCACCCGCACCGGCATCCGGCGGTTGTGCAGGTCCAACTCCGCGGTGACCACCATGCCCTCGCGCAGCCCCGGGCGCAGGCGCGCTGGCACGTCCACCTCCACCTGGAAATACTCCACGTCGGCGCAGTTGAGCAACAGCTGGCCCGGCTGGACCGTATTCCCCACCTCGACCAGCTTCTTGACGAATTGATCCCGGCGAAGGGCGCGGTGCTGCGCGCGCCGCGGATCTTGGTATCCAAGGCCTGGAGTTCGGCCTGGAGACGCATGATCGTGTTTTGGGCCTCCTGCGCCTGGATGCCAGAGGCGAAGAGGTCCGCACCGCACTCGGCACCACGCTCCCGATCGCCGATCGATGCCCTCCATCGGCCGGGTGAACATCTGGTCGAACAGATTGGGTACGCCCATCCCGCCCGAGGAGGCGTTGGCACGCGGTGAGAACATCTCGCGGTTGTATTGCACCCTGGCATTGCGCAACTTCGCGTTGGCGCTCGCCATCTAGGCGACCATGGCGCGCCGTTTGGCGAGCAGTTCGGCGTCGTCGATCCCGACCAAGAGGTCGGACGCCTTGAAGGTACCGCCCTCGATGCCGGCCAGATAGGCGACCCGGCCCGGCAACTGGGCGGACAGGATGACCTCTTTATAGGGAATCCGTGGATCACGGTCACCCGTAACTCGTCCAAGGCCTGCGTCCAGGTCGCCGTCGTGCGATCGGGCGCGTATTGTTCCACCAGAATGAAATTCGACGCCGGCTCATTGGTGACCAAGTAGACGTCGGGGTGAAAGGTCTCATCCTCACAGACCGCCAACTCCCGCGGCGGCATG
>JADNEJ010000372.1 GCA_016292295.1 Candidatus Thiodictyon intracellulare | reverse complement strand
GCCGGTTGCGGCTGGCACGATGATCGGGGTCGCCTAAAATGGCCAAAGTCGAGTTCAACATCTAGGGCACTCCCCGGGTGAATCGCCAAACGCCGATAAGGCACTGAAAAATATTTGAGAGATCGGCGCCTTGGCGTGAGGAATGCTCGTTCCTGGCTGACGGAGTCCCGCGGGACTTGTCCCCTGCCCCGGCCTGGTACACCCGAGCCGAGCTGCCCGGGGCTTTCTTAAATCGCTGTCAATCTCTATGATCAAGATAGTGATTAAGTTGGAGGTACAAGACCATGGCACAGATAGACACCAAGGTGCTGACCGCGCATGTACCGCTGGTGTTGGCGGACAAAGTGGATCGGTTGGTGGCTCAACTCGACCGCTCCCGCGGGTGGATCGTCAAACAGGCATTGACGGCCTGAATCGACCAAGAGGAGGAACGCGGCCGTTTGACCCGCGAGGCCTTGGCCGATGTGGATGCCGGGCGCGTCATCGAGCACCAGGCGGTGCAGGCGTGGGTCGATAGCCTTAGCACGGCCGAGCCGCTGCCGGTACCTGGCTGATGAAGCTGACGTGGACGGGCAAGGCGCTATCGGGCCTGGCGCGCCTGCATGAGTTCCTAGCCCTGGTGAACAAGCCTACCGCCGCACGCACCTTGTAGACGCGCCCCTTTAAGTACACTTTCCTTCGGTGTCTTCACTGAGGTTAGCACATGCACCCGATGCAAATCCCCGCCGACCCCGTCGGTCCCGGTACCCAGCCGACGGAGGATGACGGGGCGATCCTCGACTACCTGCCCATGCCCAAGGCCATGGCGACCTATGCACCGCCCCGCCTGCCGGAGCCCGCGGCGCTGCCTGCGCTGGGACCGGCCCTGGTCCTGCTGGAGCGGCTCCAGGCGGCGCTGGGTGTCCACCGGGTCGCTGACCCGCCGGTCGTGCTCGACCTGTCACCGCTGGACCGGCCCAACCGGGAGATGCTAGAGCAAACCCTGGGCGACGGCGAGGTCAGTGCCCTGCTCACCGGCCCTCAGAGTGGACGCATACAGGAGACCCGGCTCGCCGGGGTCTGGTGGGTGCACGCAAGCGGCACCTCGGGCTCTCAGGGGCTCGATCATCTGGAGATCGCGGACCTCCCCGGCCTGGTGTGGGCCGCCGCCTTCGCGGGGGCGGCGGACCAGGCGCCGCTACCCGACCCGCTCCCGCCCGGCGTGATGAATGCCCCCGGGGTCCTAGTCGAGGTCAACGCCGCGGTTGCCGCTTGCCGCCGCGGCGAGCTGCCGCACCTCATCAACTTGATGCTGTTGCCGCAGACCCCGGAAGACTTGGCCTGTCTCGAGGCAACCCTGGGCACCGGGCCGGTTACCCTGCTCTCCCGCGGCTACGGCAACGCTCGGGTGGGCGCCACTCGGGTCAGCAACTGCTGGCGGGTACGGCACTACAACTCGCAGGACCAACTGATCCTGGATTCAATCGAGGTGACGCAGACCCCGGTGGCGGTACTGGCGGCCCAGGAGGACATCGACGACAGTACCGCGCGCCTGGCCGAGATCCTGGAGGCACTGCGCTAGTACCCCACGATGGAAATACTAATTCTATTTGTTGAAGTATGTCGTAAGTTACTATTTTTTAATAATTTTACTGATTCCATGCGATGCCCTTACTGCGTGCTGCCGCCGTCCCTGTAACCGATCGTGAGCGTCGACAACTGAAGACGCTTGAACGACAACC
>JADNEJ010000647.1:169-1738 GCA_016292295.1 Candidatus Thiodictyon intracellulare | reverse complement strand
TTTGACCAAGTGCTGGCGCACGTCGACCTGCCGCCGCCAACGCGGCGCCGACGACTGCGGCAAGTCAGTTTGCTTGCTCTGACGCTGGTGGCGGCGTGACGGGCGTGGGCGGAGTTATGATCAAAGCCAAGCACGCAGTAAGGGCATCGCAGAGAATCAGTAGAATTCTGAAAAAATGGTAGTTTATGATATTCTCCTAGAAATAGTATTAGGATTCCTATCGTGGCGTACTAGTAACATATCGTCGAATCATAAAGAAGCATGGTAAGTCATCGAAAAAAAAGAAAACCTCCTAAAGGCAGCCCAGCTGAAGACGAGCGTTAGCGAGGCGTGAGTGATTTTGCAGAACTCTTTGGTCTTGCCCAAGACGGTGAATTTGATCTCGTCTATTTCGATGCGTCAGAATATAGTTTGCAGCCATATATCCATTATTCCTGACGGGATATCGGCCGGGCTGGAACCCTCCGCATTCTTGCTTCGCATTCCATGCGGATTAATGTTCTCGCCTTCTTGAATTCGAAGGCACAAACAGTGTGCGCTTATTAAGCGCTTATTAACTAATCGGCCTGATGACTAGTTTAATATTGATTGATATTATGGATAATTTTTGTAGTCTGCTCACTGAGCCAGTAGTTATGGTGCTGGATAACGCGCCGATAACGCGCCAATTCATGTGAGCATGGTAGTTAAGGAACGCAGGGAATATTGGGAAAAGAGCGGGTTGACCCCGTATTTTTTTCCGCGATACTCGCCAGAATTGGATCTAATTGAAATTCTTTGGTGTAAATCTTTGGTGTAAAATGAAATACGAATGGATTCCATTTCTGGCTTACGTGAGTATAACTGTATTAGCTTGAGCAAGCTATCGAATAATAGATTCGTTCGGATCTGAGTTTATAATTAAATTTGCGACTTAGATTTTGATACGGCATGGTGCTCTACAAATGTTTCCGTTGAGGTACTTACCAATGGGAAATTACTCACCCAGGGATCGAAGAGCCCGCTCACTTGGAGATATTCTGTGAAGAATGGCAACTGCCAGAGTGGGGTGACGGCGGCCTGCGGGTCCCACTCAACGTAGACCCTGCTACCGAACGTGTCCACGGGGACCGGGCCGAGCGGGCCGAGGCCGGAAAACGGCGCCAGCGCCGTTGTTTCGGTTTCACCCGCTGGGTGAAGGATAAGATCATTCATACGCACATCCTTTTCATATATATTTCATAATATTAAATCAGATCGCGCAAGATCCAACTGCTCTTTCTAGCAGCCTGTCGAATTTCGGGGCCCCGTCGGAGCGGCAGATCCGCTACACTGTCGGGATAAACCTCGATGGCCGCCCGATGGTCCGGAGTGCTACTGCCGATGCGCCGCTTCCACCCGATGGACCGCGACACTGATTTACTCCTGCCGCTGTCGGTGCAGGACTGGCTGTCCAAAGGCCACCTGGTACGCGACGTGGTCGAGGTGGTGGAAGGCTTGAATCTGAGCATGCTGGTGCAGGCGTATGGGAGCACTGGGAGCACTGGGAGCACTGGGAGCACTGGGAGCACTGGGAGCACTGGGAGCACT
>JADNEJ010000647.1:0-69 GCA_016292295.1 Candidatus Thiodictyon intracellulare | reverse complement strand
GGGAGCACGCCTTGGATCACCCGGCCATGCTGTTGGCGTTGCTGATCTATGGCTACGCCACCGGGCGTT
>JADNEJ010000003.1 GCA_016292295.1 Candidatus Thiodictyon intracellulare | reverse complement strand
CGCGCCGATTCATGTGAGCAAGGCAGTTAAGGAACGCAGGGAATATTGGGAAAAGAGCGGGTTAACACTGTACTTTTTTTCGCGATACTCCCCAGAATTGAATCTGATTGAAATTCTTTGGCGCAAAATAAAATACGAATGGATTCCATCTCTGGCTTACGTGAGCATGACTGCATTAGCTTGCGAAATCCATCAAATAATAGATTCGTTCGGATCTGAGTTTAGAATTAAATTTGCGAATTAGATTGAGATTGTGACGGCATGACGCTCCACAGCTTCCTCCGTTGAGGTATTTATTGCATCAGTGACTCCAAAATGATGTGAGCGCCCGGGCCGCGATCGTAAATGTCGCCCATGATATGGAGTTTCGCTACCGCCAGCCGCTGAATGAGTTCGGCCAAGGTAGTGATGAAGGTCAGGGTGCTGCCGGTCGCGACGATGGTGTCGATCTGGTTCTGGTAGTAGGCGGTCTTGGACTCGACACCCTGCGGGTCGGCCTTGATCATAATTCCGCCCACCTTGTTCAGTCCCGGCGTCGCCGCTCCCTTGCAGAACATGGTCTTGCGCGCGTAAACCCACATGGGCCGGCCGGCCTTGGGCGGATTTGTGATCAAGGTCCTGCTGGTCGTACAGCAATTATTCGATGGTATCGGCGACGCCGCGTAGCATCAGGGGTCCCTTCAGCTCGGGATAATAGATTCAGCGTGGCCAGGTTGCGTCGTTCGGGCTTGGTCAGCGCGTCGCCGAACATTTCCTCCATCTTACGCTAGATCGACCCGGCGCCATTGCGCACGACGTGCTCTAAGGCCTCATGCTCGCCATGGACGTCGGAAAGAAAATGCTCGGTCCCCTTGGGCAGTTGCAGCAGGGTCGTTAGGTTGATGATGGCCGGGGACGCCGCCTGGATCGACGGGTGCTTTTCCGACAACAGGTTCAGGTATTTAAGTAAAATATCCCAATCTTTCTTGGGCATGATCAGTCCGTCTGCGTGTCGGTAAGGGCCAGCACCAGCTCCAGTTCCGCCACCTGGGCCTCCAGGCGGGCGAGCTTCTCACGGGTGCGCCCGAGCACGGCCGTCTGGACGTCGAACTCTTCCCGGTTCACTAGGTCTAGGCGCGACAGTCCGGCCTCCAGGGAGCCGCGCAGATTCCGCCCCAGGTCCTCCTGCAGGGTTTTGAGCCCTTCCGGCAGGGCGCCGGCCAGGCGCTGGGCGAAGTCGTCGAGCTGCTTCGGATCGAACATGACGAAGATACCTCGAGGTGTGGACCCCGGCGCGACGTGCGTCCGCGGGGATCAGGGTGTGATCGCCATTATAGGGAGTCCTGCCGAAGTCGTCTTTCGCCAAAAGCTGTACCAATGTGGTGCAGCCTCTGGTTCGCGGGGCACGTAAACTCGACTTTGGCCGTTTTAGGCGACCCCCGGTCATCGTGCCAGCCGCAACCGGCAATCGGGGGGCCGGGGTCCGCACGGCGGGCCCTGGAGGACCATGGAGCCAATCCGTCTGGCCCGCTACGCGGCCCCGGCGCGGCGGCTGGGCATGCCGTGCGCTGCCGCTCAGGCAGTCGCAGCCAGTTATGCGAGCACGCGCTCCCAGGCGGGGCGGGAAATTACCACTTGATTCTAATCCGCGAGCGAGTTGACTTAATTCCCCTCGGTCCAAATGGTGCGGCGCACGCGCGCCAGGCAGTTGGAAAAGGTGGCCTGCGGCTTGAGGTACCAGGCGGTCGAGCGTGGCAAGGACGCC
>JADNEJ010000308.1 GCA_016292295.1 Candidatus Thiodictyon intracellulare | reverse complement strand
CCATCCAAGAGCCTCAGGCGGTGGCGCCGGTCGCTAAGTCCGACAGGCTGCTAGGTTGATGGCTTCTCCAGGTCGAGGGACCGAATCAGTGCGGGCTTCGCTCCTGGTCGCGCCAGGCCGATGAGGTTTGCGACCGCCGTGACCGCGGTCTCAATGATGGCCGCACGCCGCGCCGCGGAGCCGCGGTCCACGCCTGAGCAAACGGATTGGCACAACCAATCCGTCGGTGACTCGAAGTCGCAGTGACCGGCCCCGGGGACGCGGGCGACCCGCGCCCCGGGGCTGGCCGCGAACACCTTTAGCCCATTGTTGTAGGCATTGCACGCGCCCGGGTCCCCGGCCAGACCGAACAGCGGCCGGTCCAGGGCGCGCGCCATCCCGACGCCGAGGCCGGCGTGGTCGACCAGGTCCAGGGTCAGGACGCCGCGCGTATGCGGGTCCAGGCGCCCGGCGATCAGGGCCGCCAGCGCCCCCGCCGAGAAGCCGCCATAGACCACCTGCCGCGCGCCGAGCCGACGGCCGACCGCAATCATGTCCAAAGCGTTGCGGACGGGCCGTCCGTTCCAAGGGCGGCTGTTGCACAGATTCAAGGTCTCCACCGGGATGCCATGGTCCGCCAAGGCCCTGGCCAGCTTTGTCAGGTGGCGCCGATCGCGCAGGAAGCCGGGGGCTAGGATGATCGGGATCGCGGTGCGCGGGTGTCGGGGTTCAAAGCGGATGGTGTCGATCGGGCAGCCGGTGTTTGATTGGATGGGGCCCCGCACAACGGTGATGCTCTGGTCTCCCGCAACATATCCGAGCCCGGGCGCCGCGCCGCGGGCGTCCGGGCCATCCGCATGGCCACGGTCCAATCCGGCGCACCCGGCGATAGCCGCCGCTAGGGCCGCCGGGACCCAGACCATGGATGAGGGCTCGCCGTTCCGCCATGAGGTGCGCCACCAGGCGGATGGCGGAGTCTGGGGTTGCGTTCGGGGATTCATTGTCAATCTCAGGTGGGGGCGATCCAGGATAAACTCCCTGGATTTGCAGCGCCGCTGTGAGAGCGGCCTCCGACCGCGACTGGCCGCGCCGGGAACGTGGCGTCGCAGGTTACCGCGACCCGCTCTGACCGGGAACTCTTCTCGTTCCCACGCGCCGATCGACAGGGTGTCGCCGCAGCTCTAGTGCGGCTAACGGCCATGAAGGGGGTGTCCAACACCCCCGAACATGACCCCCCGTGGGAACGGCTTCAGCCGCGATGCGAGGCCGCGGTAACTAACGAGGCATCCCCTGGGAGCGCCGCACTCCAGTACGGCGCGGCCTCGCGTGGGACCGCGGCTTTGCGTGTTGCCGATAGGCTGCGCCGCACTGGGGTGCGGCGCTCCCGGTGGTCGCCGTGATGATCAAAGTCCCCGAGGGTCCCGCGGGCAATGCACACAGTTGCACCGGGCGCGGAAACTCCTTAGCCTTCAACCAGGACAGAGTGCAAGCCTATCGACCCCCGCGGGTGCCTCGCCGGCCCCGTTGGCCCCAGACCGCTGCACTCGCGTCCCTGGCCGCGTGCCGGCAGTATCTCCCCTGGTTTCATTCGCCTTGGAGGCCCCTGTCAGACCCAGAACCTGCTCTCGTCGAATTAGCAGCCTGTCGGACTTAGCGACCGGCGCCACCGCCTGAAGCCCTTGAACAGGCTTTTGTGGAAAAAAAGAGACTATTTTCGGCTAGAAACGCAGTTTTCCGCGGTGTTCCCTTTACTGCAGACGTAATAC
>JADNEJ010000035.1 GCA_016292295.1 Candidatus Thiodictyon intracellulare | reverse complement strand
TTCGGTGGAGAGGGTCTAGTCGAGCATAGGGACGATAGTATATCGACGTCGGCCGATTACGCTAGGGTCTTGAGCGAAAATCTCAGATGAGACGTGTATACTACCGGCAGATCCAGGTCGAGCAGGTGGTGGGCCACGGACTGGAGACGGACGGGAGAGCGGTCAACATCGAGATCTTCGTCTCCTCCCCCTACGACCGCCTGGTCTACACCAACACGCGCTTCTGGAACGCGAGCGGGCTGGATTTCTCGATCTCCACCGTGGGGGTCACGGTGGATACCCAGTCACTCCTGTCGGTGCTGATCGGCGGCATCTCATTCGACACCCCGGATACCATCGACGGGGAGCGTAAGGCGGCCGCGGCGAGCGAGGTCCTGCCGCTCTACCAGAGCCGGGAGGAGCCCCATGAAAAGACCTATGCCCACAAGGGGCGTTACCTGCTGTATTCCAAGGGTTCGGCGAACGGCCTGGCGGTGGGGGCCGCGGTGCGGCTGCGCGGCATCGCCGTCGGTCGGGTGCTAGACGTCGAGCCGGAGCGCATCGGTATCAGTGGCGACCCGGGGCGCATCGAGCAGGCCGCCATGGGCGAACGCCTAGTCGCCAATGGCCTGCGTGGCCAGCTCAAGTGCTGCCGACCGTGCCGGCGCTCCTGGAGGCCCTGACCACCAGGGCGACCAGTGTCTTGGAGAAGCTCGATCGCCTGCCGATCGAGCAGATCGGCAACGACCTGGGCCAGGCGTTGGCCGGCGCCAATGCGGTGATCAACTCTCGGAAGTTGAGGGGCGCGGTCGATGAGACGCAAGCGGCCCTGGCCGCGGTGCGCAAGACTGCGGAGCATCTGGATGGCGAGATCGCACCGCAACTCAGTGCAGCCCTGCGTGTGACCTCAACCACCATGAAATACGCTGGTGATATCGTGGCCCTTAATTCCCCATCTATATCGAGATGGAGCGCATGTTTAGGGAGTTGGCCGCCGCGGCGCGCTCGGTGCGGCTCGTGGCGGACTATCTGGAGCGTCACCCGAAGATTCTGCTGAAGGGTAAGGCGGGGGGCGATAGTGGCAGCGGGATTGGTCCGTGCAGCACACCTGATACCAGGGGGACGGTTGATGAACCCGGACGCTGAAATTAGTCCAAGGACCACGGTCCTTGTTTGCTAGTGGCTGATCTGGGTCCTCGTCGTCGCCGGCTGTGCCGGCTCGCCGCCATCGAACTTCTTTACTCTGAGGTCGCTGCCCGCGGCGGACGGGCACGCCGCGGTGACCGGCGGTACGCTGGGCATCGGGTTGAGGCCGGTAACCTTTCCCGGCTTTCTGGACCGGCCACAGATCGTCTCCCGAGACGGGAATAACCGCCTGACCCTGGATGAGTTCAACCGCTGGGGAGGGGGCCTACAAGACGACTTCCTGCGGGTCTGGAGCAAAAACCTGGCCTATCTGGTCGATACCAGCCGGATCCTGATCTTCCCGACTGAGGTCCACTTCCCACTGGATTTTCGCATCACCGCGAACGTGCTGACCTTCGGCACCCCGGCGGGCGAGGCCTTGCTCAAGGTGCGCTGGGCCGTGCTGGACTCCCGCCTAGCAGCCTGCCGGACTTAGCGACCGGCGCCACCGCCTGAGGCTCTTGGACGGGCTTTTGTTGCAAAAAAGAGAGTTTTTGCGGCTAGAAACGCAGTTTTCCGCGGTGTTCCTCTGACTGCAGACGTAATATGGCCATCCGTTTCAGGTTCCACGCCAGGCAGACCAG
>JADNEJ010000268.1 GCA_016292295.1 Candidatus Thiodictyon intracellulare | reverse complement strand
GGCGACTTGCGCTCCTTGCTGACGGAGAATTTTGAAATAACCGGTCGGTGAGGAAGCCAAAAATTTGGCATTTGGCATTAGCTGAGTATACACCGAGCCAGATGCGGTGATTTATGGGGTACTCTACATTCAGGCCATGGTCGGCGGCGGCTACCTCGACCACACCCTGGACCAACGCGCGGATCCCGGTGGTTTTGCCAGCAGCGAGTAAGTCCTGTTTCAATCCTGATTGCCAATACTGCGGAGAATTCCTTCAATGCTAAGGCTGCGCCCCTTAATTCTCGTCGGCATCCTGGCGATCTGCGCGGTTCCAGGAGCCACGCTTGGTCAGTCAGTCGGAACCGGGTTCGATGTCGGTAGGTTTCGGGCCTATCCGTGGATCAACCTGTTCATGAGCTACGAATCAAATTATTACAAGACCAGCAACGACGTCCTTGTCAATAATACCATTACGAGCCTGGGTGGCCTCGGGCCGCTGTCCACCTGGGAAACGGTCGTGGAGCCGGGCGTCCGCTTGACAGCCTTGAAGGGAGCGGATTCATACAACCTGTCTTACTTCGCCCGCATCGGCATTGTCAGCGCAAGCTCGGCCGATAACTTCACGGATCAGCAGACGCAGGCCAACGCCAATTGGGAGTTCGGGTTGCGGCATCGTGTCACCTTCAATTATCAGTATTGGTATTGGCACAACCGCCGCGATTCGGGCTCGCCGGCGGACTTCTCGCGCGTCAACTTTTTCTACCCGCATCCCGACCTCTGGGATTCAAACCGCGTCACGCTGGGATACAGTTATGGTGCCCCGGGGGCGCGCGGCCGTCTCGATCTGATGGCCGGTTACCGGACCCGTCATTACTTGAACAACAACCAGGAGGTGCGCGATAACGATAGACCCGTCCTGGGGGCGACCCTGTACACACGGGTCAGACCCAAAGTGTCGCTGTTGTTTGATGCGGCGTGGGAAAAGGTGAATTACACACGGGAAGCTCCGGGTGCGCTCACCCTGGACAGCGAACAGATGACCCTCTATACGGGCGTGGCCTGGGATGCCACCGCAACGACCAGCGGCACCGTGAAGTTCGGCTGGCTGGGCAAGAATTTTACCGCTGGTCAACCGGACAATGTCAGCGATTTCGGTTGGTCGGCCAAAATCCAATATCGACCTCGCACCTATTCCACGTTCAATCTGGTGACTGAACGCACCTCGGCCGAGACGAACACGGGCCTGGCCGACGCGGTTGTAGTCAGCCTGGTCAATCTGGACTGGGTATACTATTGGAAGCCGCGTCTTTATACCCGGGTTGAGATGCTCGGTACCAACGACGACTATGTCGGCGAGTCGCGCACGGACCATCGTTGCAATGCCTCAGGCGGGGTATTTTATCAGATGCGGCAGTGGCTGGAGCTCGGGGTCAAATATACCTATGAGGCACGCACCTCCAACTTACCCCTGCGCGCGGCGGACTACAACGACAATGTTCTGCTCATTTCGGTGCGCACCGCTTACTGACCCCGCGTCTTGGAGCCTTGCCCCGGAGGCGGCCTTGAGTGCAATACTGCGCTTGTCACCCCTCCACAGGTCAACCTCATGAACCCGCTCATTGTCTTGCCAATCCCCGTTCATCGTCCTGCTCACCGCTGGTGCTGCGTGCGGCTTTGATCATAACTCCGCCCACGCCCGTCACGCCGCCACCAGCGTCAGAGCAGGCAAGCTGACTGGCCGCGGTCGTCGGCGCCGCGCTGGCGGCGGCAGGTCGACGTGCGCCA
>JADNEJ010000101.1 GCA_016292295.1 Candidatus Thiodictyon intracellulare | reverse complement strand
AAGCGGCGCATCGGCAGTAGCACTCCGGCCATCGGGCGGCCATCGGGGTTAATCCCAGCAGTGTAGCGGACCCGCCGCCCCGACGGGGCCCCGAAGTCCGACAGGCTGCTAGGTGCCCGCCGAGTTGGTGGCTGGCGCTCTCGGGGGGCCGTGGCCCGTCAAGGCTGAAGCCTTGGACTCCAGGAGCCCGGGGATCAGTCCGCGGCGGCCTGTTCAGCATGGTAGTCGGCACCCGTCACGGCCCGGATCAGGTCCGCGGGGGCGGCCTCGCCCTCGATCCGCGCTGCGCTGGTGTCGAGATCCACCAGGGCCGCGGGTGACGCCGGGGACGGCCGCCAGGGCCTCCCGGACGGTGCGCACGCAATGCTGGCAGGTCATGCCAGTGACTTTGAGTGTTGTCGTCATCTCGTCTCCAGATTCAGATTGGCGGCGCCGACGCTCAGCGCACGTCCATGTAGCGGGCCGCTCCGAGGAGCGGCGTTTCTGCGCGCAGGATGACTCGCACGAGCCTCCGCCTCATATGCGGCTCCATCCGGCCCTTGGCGAAGAAGCCGTCCATGAAACGGCTGGCGCGCAGGGCGGCGAGGTTTTTCGGGGCTATGCCGCCGCCCAGATAGACACCGCTCAGGGCCATGTGCTTCAAGGCCAGATTACCGGATTCACGCCCGAAAAGGTTGAAGAAGAGGTCCATGGTCTCGCTACAGATCGGGCAGCGGCTCGCGGCGGCTGTATCACCGGCAGCAATCTCCGCGGACAGCCAGTCCGGGGTCGCCGACTGGTGCCAGTTCACAGAAAGTCATAGAGGTTGCCGATTGCCATCCCGGAGGCGACTTGCTCCCAACTCACCAGACCGAAGCGCTTTTTCAGGAATCCGAGCAGTGCGAATTCACGCTCGTCGAGCGGGGTGAAATCGGGGTGACCGCCCTCGGTGGCGAAGGGGTAGTGGCGGGAGCCGTCCCAGTTAGAGACCGGCCTCGCCCAGGTCGGTACCGACGACGATCACGCAAGCATTGCCGACCGCCGGCTGCTGGGGCGCCCCGCCGGGGTGGATCTCCGCCACGTCGTCCGGACCCAAGGCGGCGCTCCCCCAGGCGACGGCCTCCAGGTCGTTGAGCAGTGCGACCGCACGAAACTCCAGGATGTGCTCGATCAGGGCCGCATCGATCTCCCAGGGCAGGTTGGTGGTCCGGCAGTGCCGTCGCTCCACCGGACCGGCGACGGCGAAGGCGCCCAGGTGACAGTCGCGCGCCGGGACCTGCCCGGTTTCCTGAAGGTAATGGATGATGAGCGACTCCAGCGAGTCGAAGTAAGCGCTCGGGTAACGCCGCACCTCCCGCAGGGTCACCGCCAAACCATCGGTCTCGGTGGCGCCGATTCCGGTCTTGGTGCCGCCGATATCACCGACCAGTACGCGCATAGAGTTGGGCCTCCGGGTTTTCTTTTAAGAAGTACGTTAGTGACTAAAGTTTAATGATTTTCTAGGTGGGCGGAGGGGCGTTGGGTAGCGGCGGGGGGGTTGAGTGGTTTGCGGAGATCCACGCAAACCTCTACGAAAACTCACGATTCCAAGTGTTTGGCCCTGTTTGGGTTTCAGAACCAGGAAACTTCAGTTATACACGTCTCATCTGAGATTTTCTCTCAGGACCCTAGTGTAACCGGCTGACGCCGATATACTATTGTCCCTATTCTCGACTAGACCCTCTCCACCGAACAAGTCGCCGAGTTGCGTGCCGCCCACCGGCGTACGCGCGACCAGCGCGAGGCCGACCG
>JADNEJ010000208.1 GCA_016292295.1 Candidatus Thiodictyon intracellulare | reverse complement strand
CCGCCGTGCGGACCCTGGCCCCCCGATTGCCGGTTGCGGCTGGCACGATGATCGGGGTCACTTAAAATGGCCAAAGTCGAGGAAATACTCCCAGAAATGGCATTAGGATTTCCATCGTGGGGTACTAGCCTAAAAACTCCAGCGTCGCTGAGAGCGCCCCTTTGTCACGCCCCTTCAGGGCTAAACGTCCTCTGTCGGATAACCCAGGGCGTTGCCCTGGGCTTGTGTGTCACGCCCCTTCAAGGCTGTGGTTTGTGTCTTTGTGAGAGCAATTGCCGAATTTAGGTTAATCCTTGGCGACGCCGAGCAGGCGCGCGGCCTCCTGACTGATCGGGTTGTCAGGTCTCAGGTCGCGCGCCCGCGCCAGGGCCTCGCGGGCCTTGGGTTGGTCACCGCTCTCTAGGGTCACGTAGCCCAGGGTCACCGACAGGGCAAGACCAGGGGCGCGCTGTTCGCGATGCCTCCTCGCTTCCGGCGGGGGTCTTGGCCTATCATGACGCTAGAGAATTGACGTTCGGGAACGCGTTGAACCCCCCCAGATTCCACCGTCTCATCCTGCCTATCCGGAGAGCACCCATGACGACCCCCATCAAAGACCTCGAGGGCGCGATCGACGAAGTTGTTGCCAAGCTGCACGAACGGGGCATCAGGGATAACGAGCAGTTGGTCAGGGCCGCGGCCACCCCCGCGCTGCGCAAGGAGTTGGCCGGCTTCTGCGGCTGCGAGAACGCGGACATACTCCACCTCGCCAATCGCTCGGACCTGGCTCGGGTGCGCGGCATTTCGGGTGTCTACTCGGACCTGCTGGAGATCGCCGGGGTAGATACGGTCAAGGAACTGGCCAGCCGCCGTGCCGACCACCTCTACGCCAAGATCAACGAGACCAACGAGCGTGACAAGCTCACCACCAAGCCGCCGACTCAATCCATGGTCCAGAACTGGATTGCCCAGGCCAAATCACTGCCCCCGGTCCTGACTTACTGAGTCTTGCGTCGGCGCCGGCCCGCGCGGTGTCGCGGGGGCGGCCCAAAAAAAAGACCGCGACAACAGACATGCGACTGCTGCTGCGGCCTTAGGGGCTTGCTGCCTGCAAATCGCCACGTCGACCGGAGCTTCGATCGCGGGGCGGGCGCGCCGGCCGCGCCCGGTGAGCGTCGCGGCTCATGGGTTCGCCGCCGGGAACTGCTGCTGCGAAAATTGCAACGCGCGGGCACATCGATCGGTCTTTCCAGCCTGATTTCACCGCGGTCCAGCTTCCGTCGAACAGAGTTTGTCGACTATTTTAGTATACACTAATATTTCAGCATTTGATCGTCCGCGCGACGTTGCGAATGCGCAATGACAGGCCGCGGCTGGCCACTGGCGTGCGGGGGGCGGCACCGATGTGCCGTGCGCGGTGTGGCCCACCGCCCCGCGCTGGTGCTCGGGCTCCCAGTGGTTCGCGGGGGGGTGTCCAGGAAGGCCACGCCGGGTTTGCGGTTGACGATGGCCCTGGGGCTGCCTAAATTCGGCGAGCCCCCCACACTACCGGAGTGAAACCCTATGCTCGAGCCTGGCGACAAGGCACCCGTCTTTTCACTGCCTGATGCGGACATGGAGCGGGTCAACCTAGAGGCCCTGATCGGCAGGCGTAATCTGGTGATCTGAAGTTTCCTGGTTCTTAAATCCTCGCAAGGCCAAACGCTTGGGGTCGGAAGGGTGCGTAATGTCGAACTGCTCTCTGCGGATGAGACCAGTTGCAAAGCGCATGGTCGGCTGCTTTGGCTGTGGGTGTTCACCTGTGCCACCGCCACGT
>JADNEJ010000367.1 GCA_016292295.1 Candidatus Thiodictyon intracellulare | reverse complement strand
GGCGCTGCCGGCGGGACGCAACGGCGCCAAGGGACTCGCGGCCGATGCCGGCTATGTCAGCAAGGATAACGTAGCGGTCTGCGACGCAGGCCGAAATCGAGCCGCTGATTGCGGTCACACGCGACCAGCATTACCTCCATTGGTCGGAGCGGTTTCGTGAGCCGCCGGAGCTGGCGCCCGCGGCCACGCCGATAGACTGGACAACGTCCAGAGCGAGCAGACGCTGGTCTGCCTGGCGTGGAACCTGAAACGGACGGCCGTATTACGTCTGCAGTCAGGGGGAACACCGCGGAAAACTGCGTTTCTAGTCGAAAATAGTCTCTTTTTTGCCATAAAAGCCCGTCCAAGGGCCTCAGGCGGTGGCGCCGGTCGCTAAGTCCGACAGGCTGCTAGGTTGGCCAAGCGTTCGGCGGCCCGGACTACCAGCAGAGGGTATCCACTCTCGCCGGCGAATTGGCCCAGCGCCTCCTAAGCCACCTGGCTATTAGGCCGACGTTGCGCCCACTGATAGGCGGCCAGGGTCACCGTATCCCCGCTCTCGGCCTGATCGAGGGCATCCACCAGCATCCGGTTGGCAGCGTCGTCATCGGAGAAGCGCTGCACCAGGGCGCGCGCCCGCGCGCCAACCGAGGCGAAATCCTCGGCCGCAATCAGGCGCTCCACGCGCTTGAGTGGGGGCCGGTTCTGGCTGCGGACCTTTGGCCTGGCTGGTCTCGGACGGCCTTTTCGGCACTGCGGATCCTTCGGGTTGAGCATCGGGCGGGCAACACCACTCACGTCTGCGAGCAACCGGCCAGGGGCCGACAGGGCTAAGATTAGGCCCTTATCCGAGCGGGGGGCGCTGCGGCGCGACCCCTGGGTCGACCGAACGGGACTGAAATCCGCGCGGGGACCGCAACCTGGACATGATCCGATGTTACTCTCACAGGGGCATTTGCATTGAAAGACCTGGCACCCGTCGTCGGCATCCACAGTGTGCGCAGTGCGCTCAAGTTCGGCGCCGAGGGGGTCGGCGAGCTGTGGCTGGAGCGCGGCCGGCGTGACCGGCGGCTGGCGGAACTGGCCAACCTCGCCCGTGCGGCCGGCATCCCGGTGAAACAGACCGACCGGGCGGCACTCGATCAGGGGGCGGAGGGCACCAACCACCAGGGGGTGCTCGCCTGGGTGCGCAGCGCCGCCCCACGGCTGACGGAGGACCTGGACGGGCTCCTGAACCAGATTACGGGCCCGCCTCTGTTGCTGCTCCTGGATGAGGTCCAGGACCCCCACAACCTGGGGGCCTGTCTGCGCACTGCGGACGCCGCCGGGGTGCACGCTGTGATTGCCCCCAAGGACAACGCGGTCGGGCTGACCCCGGTGGTGTGCAAGGTGGCGAGCGGGGCAGCGCAGACGGTGCCTTATCTCCAGGTGACCAACCTGGCCCGCACCATGGACCAGATCAAGGAGCGGGGCATCTGGCTGATCGGGACCGCCGGGGAGGCGCCGGGCGACCTCTACGGCACGGATCTCAAGAGTCCCATTGGCCTGGTGATGGGCAGTGAGGGGACCGGGCTACGGCGCCTGACGCGCGAGCGCTGCGACCTGCTGGTGCGGCTGCCGATGGCCGGGACCGTGGAGAGCCTCAATGTGTCGGTGGCGGTGGGGGTCTGTCTGTTCGAGGTGGTGCGGCAGCGCGGGTTGACCCGCTAGCAGCTTATCGGATTTCGGGGCCCCGTCGGGGCGGCGGGTCCGGTACACTGCCGGGATAAACCCCGATGGCCGGAGTGCTACTGCCGATGCGCCGCTTCCACCCGATGGACCGC
>JADNEJ010000340.1 GCA_016292295.1 Candidatus Thiodictyon intracellulare | reverse complement strand
CCAAGGGCCTCAGGCGGTGGCGCCGGTCGCTAAGTCCGACAGGCTGCTAGCGCGGCAGCGTGCGGTGCCGGCCGCTCGCGACACCGACGCCAGCTGGGTCGACAACCTTCCGGGCGACCATCGCGAACTGGAGATCGAGGCTTCAGCCAGACGGGGGCGCCGAAGGCGCACGGGGAATTTTTGCACAGTCGCGGAGTTTGGGAACCAGAGCAACCAGCGCGATGCGCCCCTACCGGAGGTCGAGGCTTCAGCCAGTCGGCGGTCCGGACCCTGCTGCGCTGCCAGATAGCCGCGCTACGCGAGGCTCTGCCCGGGCGGCGGCGCCCCCGGCGGCAAGGCGCCGCTCAGGCGCGGATGAAGGACATGAATTCGGCGCGGGTAAGTTGGTTGGTCTCGAAGGAGCCGCGCATGGCGCTGGAGACGGTAGTGCTGCGCTGTTTCTGGACCCCGCGCATCATCATGCAGGTGTGGCTCGCCTCCATGACCACGGCAACGCCATGGGCGCCCAGGTGCTCGATCAGGGCGTCGGCCACCTGGTTGGTCAAGCGCTCCTGGACCTGGAGCCGCCGCGCGAAGCAGTCCACCGCCCGGGCGACCTTGGACAGTCCCACCACCTTGCCATTGGGCAGATAGCCGACGTGGGCGTGACCGAAGAAGGGCAGCATGTGGTGCTCGCACATTGAGTAGAACTCAATGTCGCGGATCACCACCATCTCCTTCACGTCCTCGGCGAACAGGGCCTTCTTGATGATCTCCGCGGCCGAGAGTTGATAGCCGCTGGTCAGGAAGTCTATCGCCTTAGCCACTCGCAGCGGGGTGCGGCGCAGGCCCTCCCGGTCGGGGTCCTCGCCGATCTCATGGAGCATGGAGCGCACCAGGGCCTCTTTCTTGCGGTCGTAGACCTCTTCCTCTGACTCCGCCTCGAAGGTGGCGGCGTAGTGTGCTTCGGATAACACCTTGTAAAGATTGGTGTTTTCTGACATGGGTGGGGCCCTGTGGTTGCGGTCTGCCGGGTGCTGAGCTAGCGGCGGTCGAACGTGATCCTTTAACAAGAATGGGGGTAAGTCCGCAAAATGGAACGATCTGGGCCAACAGGCCCGCGGCCCGTCCGCGGCGGGTTATCGCGGATTGTGATGCAAACCGTGTCAGACCTGGGCTACCCTTACCATCGTGCAGAGCAAACACCCAAGAGGCCCCCATGAGCGACACCGCCGTCAAGATCGATCCCATCGCCGACCTGACCCAGCGTATCGGCAACCGCCTACGCGAGGCCCGTCACGACCAGCAACTGTCGCTGAGTGAACTGGCCGAGCGCACGGGCCGTTATTCTAAGTCCCGCATCAGCAATTATGAGCAAGGGCTACGGCGGATGGGGCTGGAGGAGTCCATGGTCCTGGCCGCGGCCCTGGGCACTGTCAGCCCCACCTGGCTCCTGTGCCTGGACGATAACCCCGCGCTCGACCAGAACGAGGCCGCACTGATCGCCCGCTATCGTGCCACCGACGACGATAGCCGGGCGCGCCTGCGCGAACTGGCAGAGACCCTGCCCACGGTCAAATCCAAGCGCGCCAAGAAGTCGTAGGGCGCTGAACTGGTGTCCGCTCTACGTGCCCTTGGGCATCAGTACGCGGCGGTCGGGCGACTAGCAGCCTGTCGGACTTAGCGACCGGCGCCATCGCCTGAGGCTCTTGAGCGGGCTTTTGGTTGGTCATGCGCTCGACCGGCGTGGCTTAGGGCGCCAACTCCGGCGGTTCACGAAACCGCTCCGACCAATGGGGGTGATGCTGGTCGCGTGTGACCGCAATCA
>JADNEJ010000569.1 GCA_016292295.1 Candidatus Thiodictyon intracellulare | reverse complement strand
AAATCGTCTCTTTTTTGCCATAAAAGCCCGTCCAAGGGCCTCAGGCGGTGGCGCCAGTCGCTAAGTTCGACAGGCTGCTAGGCGCGCGGGCCTTAACCATGAGCCCGGCTGCCGCTCAGGCGCTGTCACTGGAGGTTGAGGCTTCAGCCGGACGGGGGCGCCAAAGGCGCTCGGGGAATTCTTGGACCGCGTCGGCTTGTAGGAATCGTGGCCATGTCGGAGAAAGTCAAACGTGCCGGATCGCGATGAAGACAGACAAACAGATCTACACACTGCTGGGTGCCGACCCCTACTTTCTGCGCGTGCTCACCGAGGGCATCGCCGTCCGCGGACCCTACCTGTTCGAGGCGCTCGATGTCAAAGGGCTGAAGCGGCGCATCGATGGCGTTCTGATTCTGCGGGTGCAAGACGAGGACATCTGGGCCATCGAATTTCAATCCTGGCTGATGGCGCGGTTCAAATCGCTGAGTCTGGAGGAAATCCTGAAGATGTTAGGCGAACTCACCCCACTTGAAAAGACTCGGGCCTACAAAGAACTGGTGGTCAAGGGTGTAGCTATTGGCCGTCAAGAAGGCCGCTGGCGTGAAGCACGTCGACTGGTGCTACTGCTTGCTTCAGCGGCGCATCGGCGTGGTGCCTGACGCAAAACAGAGGCGCATCGCGGCCTTATCGGTCGAGCAACTGGAGTCTCTGGGTGCCGTCCTGTTGGACTTCCACGACCCGTCGGAACTCAACGCCTGGCGGGCCGCCCATTGAGGGATGCGAATGACGGTTCCGAGACCTGTGGCGTGACGGGGTATACACTCCGTCCCGAACCTTTGATTCTATGCCGGGCGTCGGCATCGGTCGGCAGGTCAAAGGAAAAGGTTCCGGACGGGGCGTCCGGGCCCGACTAATATGGAAACAGATTTCGGTCACGATCCCGCCCCGGAGGTCGCGCTGCCCGCCTCATCACCCGGCCTGATCCTGCGCCGCCTAAGCGGCCTGCAGGACTACCAGGCCACCTGGGACGCCATGCGCGCCTTTACCGCGGCGCGCGATGCAACGACCCCGGACGAGATCTGGCTCCTGGAACACCCGTCAGTCTTCACTCTGGGTCAGGCCGGGCGCCCCGAGCACCTGCTCAACCCCGGCGAGATCCCGGTCATCCGTACCGACCGCGGCGGCCAGGTGACCTACCACGGACCCGGCCAGCTCATCGCCTATGTGCTCTTTGACCTGCGCCGCGGCGGGATCGGGGTCAAGCGCCTGGTCCACCTCCTGGAGCAGGCGGTGATCGATCTGCTGGCCGCCCGTGAGATCGTCGCCGCCGCGCGTCCCGATGCCCCAGGAGTCTATGTGGACGCGGCCAAGATCGCTTCTCTGGGCCTGCGCGTGCGGCAGGGGTGCAGCTATCACGGGCTGGCGCTCAACGTCGACCTGGACCTTGAGCCCTTCGGGCGCATCAATCCCTGCGGTTATCCGGGGCTGACGGTAACGCGGGTCACCGACCTCAGCCTGCCCGCGGACCTGGCCGCGCTCGCGACCGAGTTGGAGTGCGGACTTCACCGCGCCTTTGCGGCCTTGGGCGCACCGCCGGCCTGAAGCCCCGGGCCGCCTGAGAACGCTTCGCGGCTGGCACCTTGGACTCCTGGCCTGCGGTCGGCGGGGTCCGTGTTAGCAGCCTGTCGGACTTAGCGAGCGGCGCCACCGCCTGAGGCCCTTGGACGGGCTTTTGTGGAAAAAGAAGAACGGTTTTCGGCTCGAAACGCAGTTTTTCGCGGTGTTCCCCTGACTGCAGACGTAATACGGCCATCCGTTTCAGGTTCCACGC
>JADNEJ010000326.1 GCA_016292295.1 Candidatus Thiodictyon intracellulare | reverse complement strand
GCCGGTTGCGGCTGGCACGATGATCGGGGTCGCCTAAAATGGCCAAAGTCGAGTGTTCATGGCTTAATCAGATTAAAATTTTGTTCTCGATCTTGGCCTTTGTTCTCGATCTTGGCCCGCAAAGTTATTCGACGAAGAAATTTTCTTTCGGTCGAAAGCTATAGCGATAAGATCAACAAATTCATCGACTACTTGAATGAGACGATGGGCAAGCGCAAGCCTTTTCGCTGGATATACCAGGTGGATATACCAGGGCAAGCTGCTGGCAGCCTAGCCGGAAGTGGTCCGAGCGATTCCATCGCGATGTACTAGAAGAACGACTTGATGACGATCCAGGCGACCCTCGCCAGCAGCGGCCCAAGCATCCATTGCAGCAGGGTGAACTTGCACGTGAGGTCGCTGCGCAACACGGATCAATCTGCGCCTTGAGGCGCTGTTCGGTTCCCTGCAAGGCGTGCCGCAGGTCGGTGCGGTCAAGGCCAGTTTCACGCCCACCGTGACCAAAAAAGCCGCTCGTAAGTGGCTATCATAAATATGTTTGGTGGGCGCGGGAGGGATCGAACCTCCTACCCTCCCCGTGTGAAGGGGATGCTCTACCGGTGAGCTACGCGCCCGTCCAGGTGTAAGATAATAGCCGCAGGGCCCTTGTCCGTCAAATCGGGGCAAGCGGCTAGGCCTGAGTGGCAGGGATGGCGGCGTCAGACGGTCCCGCCGTAGTCGATGCTGAGCTCCTCCCCGATCGCGATCGGGCGGCGGGCGTAGAGGTCGAAGCCGTCGAATTCGGCATTGGGGTCCGTGCTGTGATTGAGCCAACGCAGCAGATTGTCCCCGCGGCGCGCGCAGAGTAACCCCCCCGCGGCATCGTAGACCCACAGGACATAGGGCCCGTCGGCCATGACCGGGGTCCCTTCGAAGGTGCCGATGTGCTCCCCGGTGGCGAAAGGAACCCGGGCGAAGCAGCCCCAACCGTGGATCGACGAGCGGTTCTTGCGGACCCGCGCCGCGAGCGGCAAAGGGCGCACCCTGGCGGTCATGCCGGAAGAACCAAGAGCGAGTCCCGCGTAGCCACCGGCCCAGCGTCGCGCTCAGCCGGCGAAGGGGTCGAGCCGCGACAGGTCGGCCGCCGCCTTGAGAGTGGCTGGGGCCGAGTGGGCCTGGGCCGTCGCGCCCTGGCCGCCCCCGTCGAGCTGGAGCAGTACCGGGCAATCGCGCAGCAGCACGTCGACCTCGGCCTCGGAGGCGATGAGCTGCTCGTTCTCCAGGATGTCGAGCACCGCGTTCATGACCTCCGGGTCCTGCCGGGTGATCGCATTGAGTGCCTCGCCTACCACCGCGGGCCGGGTGGCGGCCGCCTCGGCCATCTTCTGCGAGACCTTGAACGCGGTCTGACTGCGGATCAGACCGGCCCGGTTCTCCCCGTCCTGCTTCATGGCGCTCGTGACCTGGACCAGGCGCTTGACGACCTTCTCCGTGATGTTGTCCACCATCTGCCGGTCCGTGAAGGCGACCTTGCGGATGTAGACCGACCCGAGCTGATAGCCCCACTTCTCCGACAGGGGCGAGACCGTGGCCCGCACCTCGCGGTTCAACTGGTGGCGGTCCTCCAGCATCTTGTCCATCTCCAGGTTGCTGAGCGTCGAGATGGTGGAACTGGCGACATTGGCCTGGAGTGAACCGTCCGGATTAGCGTTGCGGAAGAGAAAGGCCTCCGGGTTACTCACCTGTATCTCGTACTAGATGTTAACCCCCATTTGCCTATACATGTCTCATCTGAGATTTTCGCTCATGACCCTAGCGTAACCGGCCGACGTCGATA
>JADNEJ010000487.1 GCA_016292295.1 Candidatus Thiodictyon intracellulare | reverse complement strand
GTAGCACTCCGGCCATCGGGCAGCCATCGGGGTTGATCCCGACAGTGTACCGGACTCGCCGCCCTGACGGAGCCCCGAAGTCCGACAGGCTGATAGTGGTTAGTCGGTAGCACGACGCAACCGTTTGTTTAGTCATCCCTTCGAGGCCAGGGAAACGGAGAACCCACAGGCGTTGGAGAACAACGATCAGGTCAGGTGGCGGCAAGTTCATCGGCGAGACGCTGCCCGGCGGCGAAGTCGAGCGTGCCCTCGTAGATGGCGCGGCCGGTGATGGCGCCGGTGATGCCGGGCCGGTCGGCGACCCGCGCGGCCTGGGCCAGGGCGCGGATGTCCGCTAGGTCGGTGATGCCGCCGGAGGCGATAATGGGGATCGCGACCGCCGCCGCCAGCGCCTGGGTCGCCGCGATGTTGGGGCCGGTCATCATGCCGTCGCGGCCGATGTCGGTGTACACGATGGCCGAGACGCCGTCGCCCTCGAAGCGTTTGGACAGTTCCTCGATCCGGTGTTCGGTGATCTGCACCCAGCCCTTGATGGCGACCTGTCCGTCCTTGGCGTCCAGCCCGACGATCAGGTGACCGGGGAAGGCGCGGCAAGCGTGGGCGACAAAAGCGGGCTCGATTACGGCCTGGGTGCCGATGATACAGAAATTCACCCCGGCCGCGAGATAGGCGGCGATGGTTGCCTCGTCACGGATGCCACCGCCGACCTGCAGCGGCAGGTCCGGGTAGCGGGCGGCGATGGCACGGATGGCCGCGCCGTTCACCGGCTCACCGACGAAGGCGCCATTGAGATCCACCAGGTGCAGCCGGCGGGCACCCTGCCCCACCCAGCGCCCGACCATCTTCACCGGGTCGTCGGAAAACACGGTCTCGTCATCCATGCACCCCTGGCGCAAGCGCACACAGCGGCCGTCCTTGAGATCGATGGCGGGAATCAGGAGCATTGGCAAGCTACCTCGGATGATGGCCAAAGGCCGATTAAAACATCGTATCGTAGGGTGGATAAGCGAAGCGCATCCACCAAAGGCGCTGGGGCCGCACACCAGCAACGGCGACCACGCCGGTGGATGCGGCGCGCTCAAGCACACGCGTCAAACTGGACTATGGCGGCGCGCGCCTGATCCACTCTACTCTACAGACCCGTCACAAGGCACCGTTGGTGGACGGCAGAATGCCGCCCATCCGCGGGTCCGGCTCTGCCGCCATCCGCAGCGCCCGGCCGAAGGCCTTGAAGATGGTCTCGGCCTGGTGGTGAGCGTTCGCCCCGCACAGATTGTCGATGTGCAGGGTAAGCCCGGCATGGTTGACCAAACCCTGGAAGAACTCGCGGAACAGGTCGACGTCGAAGGCACCGATCTGAGAGCGGGCGAAGCCACAGTGCAATTCCAACCCCGGGCGCCAGGACAGGTCGATGACCACCCGCGACAGAGCGTCGTCGAGCGGCACATAGGCGTGGTCGTAACGGCAGATGCCCTTCTTGTCGCCGAGCGCCGGCGCCAAGGCCTGACCCAGGGTGATGCCTAGGTCCTCCACCGTGTGGTGGACGTTGTGGTGGACGTCGATGTGCAGGTCGCCGTCGGCCACGATGTCCAGGTCGCTCAGACCGTGGCGCGCCACCTGATCCAGCATGTGGTCCAGGAAGGGCAGGCCGGTCTGGAAGCTCGCGCGCCCGCTGCCGTCTAGGTCCAGAGTGACCCGGATGCGGGTCTCCAGGGTGGTGCGCTCGGTCTGGGCGCGGCTGGAGCTGGTTTCAGGCGTCATGGAGAGGCTAGCAGCCTGTCGGACTTAGCGACCGGCGCCACCGCCTGAGGCCCTTGGACG
>JADNEJ010000302.1 GCA_016292295.1 Candidatus Thiodictyon intracellulare | reverse complement strand
CCGTGGACTGGACAACGTCCAGGGCGAGTGGACGCTGGTCTGCCTGGCGTGGAACTTGAAACGGATGGCCGTATTACGCCTGCAGTCAGGGAAGCACCGCGGAAAACTGCATTTCTAGCCGAAAATCGTCTCTTTTTTACCATAAAAGCCCTTCCAAGGACCTCAGGCGGTGGCGTCGGTCGCTAAGTCCGGCAGGCTGCTAGTCGCCGCCCAGTGGGTCCAGCCCCTCGGTCTCCAGCAGGGTGATAAGCCGAATCAGCGGCAACCCGATGAGCGTGCTGGGGTCCTCGCCCTCCAGGCGCGCAAAGAGCGCGATCCCCAGCCCCTCCGACTTGAAGCTCCCCGCACAATCATAGGGCCGCTCGCGGTCCAGATAGGCCTCAATGCGCGCCCGCGTCAGGCGCCGGAAGTGGACCCGGAAGGGCTCCACCAGCGCCTGGGTGCGACCGGTGATGGCGTTGAGCACGCACAGCCCCGTCTGGAACACCAGAGTACGCCCGGAGGCCAGTGTCAGTTGGGCGATAGCCTGCTCCCGGTCACCCGGCTTGCCGAGGACCTGGTCATCGATACAGGCGACCTGATCCGAGCCGATGATGATCGCCTCAGGATGCCCGGCCGCCACCGCTACCGCCTTGGCCTCGGCCAGGCGCAGCACCATGACCTGGGGTGGCTCGTTGGGCCGGCGGCTCTCATCGACGGCGGGGGCCGCCGTCGTGAAGGGCAGCCCCAACCGCTTCAGTAGGGCGCGGCGAAAGGGCGAGGTAGAGGCAAGGATCAGTGGCTGGTTCATATGTAGAAGCGCGGTCGGCTGGGGGTTGGCTAGCGATGGGCGGCCCTGGTCGCGCTATCCTAAGCCGTCCGCGCGCCCGCGGCATCTGGTCCTGCGTCCTCGGCGGGATTAGTATCATGCCGGTTCCGGACCAAATACCATATCGCACGACCACTGAGAGCGCCCGCGATGACGAGTTACACCCTGCCCTTGCTGGGGCTCCTGATCCTCGCGCTGCTGCCGGCCGGCGCCGCGCCGGACTAGGGCGCGTCGGACACCCCGGGCAAGGCGGGCGAGCGGGCCGCCGGACCGCAGAAGGAGGAGCGCTCCGGCGGCCAGGTCCGAAGCCAAACTCAAGTCCACAGAGGAAATCCTGGCCGCAACCAAGAGCAAGTCCAAGGACACTGCCGCCGCCAAGCTCGCGGCGGCGGCGAAGGAGCAAATCCCAGCGCCCCTGCCTCCCAGCTGGTGATCGACCCAGTCGCCGCCGCGGCCGCTACCGATTATCTCACGGCGCTGAAGGAAAAAGGGTTCACCGCCGCTCCGGCCTGGCTGCGCCCGGCCGCGCTGGCGCGCTTCAAGGCCCTGGTGATGCCGCGTCTGAAAGACGAACAGGCGCGCGGTACCCGCACTCTGCTCAACGCCACCTTCGGACGGGACGCGGGCTACCCGACCGTCGCTGCCGATCCGGCCAATTTCCTGACCCGCTTCGCTCGCCTGATCAGCGCCCGCGAGCCCATTGGTACTCACTAGCCCCAATGCGCCGAGCACGCGCGATGTATTTGGCACCACGGTATTGTCAATCCTCTCCGGCCACCAGCGCTACGCTGACATCAGCGCTTTGCGGGGCGGCCTTGATCATAATTCCGCCCACCTTGTTCAGCCCCAGCGTCGCCGCTCCCATGCAGAACATGGTCTTGCGCACGCAAACCCATATGGGTTGGCCGGCCTTGGACGGATTTGTGATCAAGACTTTGCGGGGCGACACCATCAATCCCGCGTTATTTGGGATGAGCGAGGTGGTCAGCGAGGACTCGGTCCGGCGCAATTTCGGCAAGATCGAC
>JADNEJ010000502.1 GCA_016292295.1 Candidatus Thiodictyon intracellulare | reverse complement strand
GATGGCCAAGCCTTTTTGCTGGACATACCAGGAAAAGCCACTGGCAGCCTAGCCGTAAATGGTCGGAGCTATTCCATCTCGATGTACTAGCCGGGAATGACGGATTAGGGCAAAACGGCGACGAAGGCGCCGTCGGGCGCGGGCCGGGCTCACCCTGGTGCGAACAGGGCACCAGCCGCGCAGGAACACGGCACGCACCAGTCGCCCCGGCGGCCGTGGCGACTCTGGTTCACGGTGATGAGGCCGCGACGAGACCGGTACCAATCCCGGGGGTTGCGTGCCGCGGAGCGGACCCCGACAATCCACCTTTGACACAGAGGCCCGGGGTCGGCAAGGTGTGAGACAGTCGATGTGCCCCGCGGGGCAGCATCGCCAAACGTCGTCCAGTCACGCCTCGACCGTTGGCACGAGATCCATCCACTTACCTTGCAGGACCTCACCCGTACCATGAAACTCAAGACCATTGCCATCGCCGCGGCCACCCTGTTGGTCGCTGGCCTACTGACCTTGCCCCAACCAGCCGACGCTAGGCGCATAGGCGGCGGGGGCAATGTCGGCAGGCAATACAGCATGCCGAGCCAGGCGCCCACACCGGTGCAGCGCCCCACCCAGGCGCAGGGCCCGACGGCCGCCGCTGGCCAGCGGGCGCCGCAAGTGGGCGGGGCGAGCCGCTGGCTCGGCCCCCTGGCGGGGCTTGCCGCCGGCGGGCTGCTGGCGTCCCTGTTCATGAGTGGCGGCTTTCAGGGGTTCCAAATCATGGATTTCCTGCTGATCGCCGCACTGGGGTTCGGTGTTTTCATGCTCTGGCGCTGGTTTCGCCGCAATCAGGCCAGACCCCTATCCGCTGCCGCCTACGGCAGGACCGCAGCCGCTACCGCGGTGCCGGTCTTTAATCCGCCGGCCCAGGGCCAGAACGCGGGCAGCGGCGGCGGCCTGGATGGGGTACAGACCGGCGGCAATGAGTTCCCCGTCTGGTTCGATGGCGCGGCCTTTGTCGCTGGGACCAAGGACCACTACATCCGCCTGCAGGCGGCCTGGGACAAGGCAGATTTCAGCGAGATCCGCGACTACACCACCCCTGAGTTGTGCGCCGAGCTGCAGCGAGAGCGCGCAAGCCTGGCCGGACCCCAGTACACCGAAGTGGTGCGCCTCCAGGCGCAGATGGCATCGGTGCAGCGCGATGGGGACCTGGCCGTGGCGAGCATCCTGTTCTCCGGGCTGATCCGTGAAGACCAACAGGGCCCCGCCCAGGAGTTCCGCGAGATCTGGCACGTCCAGCACCAGTGGGCGAGCGCGGCGGGCAACTGGTACATCGCCGGTATTCAACAGGCGTAACGAGGTCGACCCATGCCCCCGAGTGATCCCCCGCGTCACGGCAAGACCGGCCGACCGATCGACACTGCCCGGCTCGACCGTGTCGTCAGTCAGGCGCGGGCGGCCAGCGACGAGCGCGCGGCCGGTTACCGCGAACAGGCTCTCAAACTCTACCCCTGGGTGTGCGGGCGTTGCGCCCGGGTATTCGACCGCAGCAACCTGCGCGAACTGACCGTCCACCACAAGGACATGAACCACGACCGCAACCCGTCCGACGGAAGCAATTGGGAGCTCCTCTGCCTCTATTGCCACGACAATGAGCACCAGCGCTACGAGGAGCACCTGGCCGCCCGCACCGCCGGACCCACGCGGCCGGTCCCGTGCGGGAGCAAGCAAACGACCCACAACCCCTTCGCGGGACTGGGGGACCTGCTGAAGAAGGAGTGAGGCCGGCGGCGGCGGGGGATCATCTCGAATCATTTGCACTCGACTTTGGCCATTTTAGGCGACCCCGATCATCGTGCCAGCCGCAACCGGC
>JADNEJ010000642.1 GCA_016292295.1 Candidatus Thiodictyon intracellulare | reverse complement strand
TGATGCGGTCGGCCTCGCGCTGGTCGCGCGTACGCCGGTGGGCGGCACGCAGCTCAGCGAGTTTTTCGGTGGAGAGGGTATAGTCAAGCATAGGGACAATAGTATATCGACGTCGGCCGGTTACGCTAGGGTCCTGAGAGAAAATCTCAGATAAGATTTGTATATATCGCCACCCAATGGCCGCTTGGCCATGCGGTACTCGCGGCCGCGCGCACCTTGAACATCCCCGCGGTGACCGGCTTTCACACCCAGTTCCATCAGTACGGCAAGCATTATGGGCTCGGACTCCTGACCCGGTACATCGCCGGGGCGCTGCGCCATTTCCATAACTGTTCGGATCTGGCCCTGCTTCCCACCGGTGCATTGCAGGCGCAATTGTCCACGGCGGGGTTTCGGAACGTCCAGGTTTTCGGTCGTGGCGTGGACGTCGCGCGTTTCTCTCCCGCCTGACGTGATCCGCAATTGCGCCGATCCTGGGGCTGCGATGAGGAGACCTTGGTCGTCCTTTCCGTGGGGCGCTTGGCCCCCGAGAAGAACTTGACCCTCACCCGTGCCGTCTTTCGGGCTATTCTGGCGGAGCGGCCCGAGGCGCGTTTCGTCCTAGTGGGCGATGGACCCGAACTGCGGCGTCTGCGCCGGGAGTGTCCCGATTTTATCTGTCCTGGGGCTAAGGTTGGCGTGGAACTCTCCGCCCACTATGCCTGCGGCGATCTCTTGCTCTTTCCCAGCTTGACGGAAACTTTCGGCAGCGTGGTGATCGGCAGCCGTTTAGCCCTCCCTGTTCTTAGCCCTTATGGACGATCATAAGCCTACGCGACACAACTCGACGGCTGTACCAGAATATTGCACAAGCTCCTAAGCGAGAGCGGGCAGGCGCCGCCACGCCACTACCATGCACCTGAGCGATCACGACCTCAGACAATTCGAGGACGCCGATCTGGAGACGCTCACACCCGCGCAGGCGCGGGCGTTGTTGGGCAAAGCGCTGGCGGATTGTGTCCTTTCGGCAAGGCTGCATGTTCCGATAGGCACTTCTGACACAGCCAGAAGCCCTGGCCGTCGTAGACCAGGAGCTTGAGCGCGGTGCCGCGGCGGTTGCGGAAGACGAAGAGCACTTCCCTCATGGGCTCGTCCGTCAACACCTGGCGCACCCGCCGGGCGAGACCATCCATGCCTTGGCGGAAATCCGCCGGGGCCGTCGCGACCAACACGCGCAGCTGCGGGGTCAGAGCGAGCATGGCACCGCCTCCCACAGGCTGCACGCCACTGCCGTGACCTCGCTGCTCGCCACTGCCGTGACCTCGCTGCTCGCCACTCCGGTCAACTCAATGCGCAGCGAACGGCCACGCGCGCCGGATAGGGTCAGCACGCAGCCCGGCCCCAACGGTGGTAAACCCAGCATCATTTCCACAAAGGCCGGCGACGCCGTGCTGGGCACCGGCGCAGGCGGCGTCAGCACCGTCAGCCGCCGCTTCAAACCGGCGTAGGCCAGCCGCAGGGTCGCGGCGACCTTACTCACCCCAGGCGGGCGGCCAGTGCCACCGCCTGCGCCCAGCGGTCCGGGGGAATGCGCGCGCCCACGAGCGTGGTGCTACGCCAGGGGGTAAAGGCCGCGGCCGTCTGTGCCAGATCGGCAGCGGCGGGGAGTGACAGTGACATCGTGGAGCCTTCGGATCACCAAAAACGGGGCTCCTACGCTACTGGGCTAGGGACGGGATTTCATGCAGCCTTGTCGGAAGGACACGGCGGATCTGAAGGCGGCGCGCGAGCGGCTTGGGCAGATCCCTCCAACAGTTTGCGGCCACCGAGCACGCGGTTGCCGTGGGAGGGGAATGGCGGTCAGGAAGCACCCGCTGGCGAGGCCGAT
>JADNEJ010000093.1 GCA_016292295.1 Candidatus Thiodictyon intracellulare | reverse complement strand
ATCATTTGACGGGTTTCGCAAAGTCTGCGCAGACTTCTTCAGCAACCCGGGTGAGTACCAGGGCGACTTGCGTTCCTTGCTGACGGAGAATTTTGAAATAACCGGTCGTGAGAAAACAGAAAATTTGGCATTAGCTGAGTATATGTCTACCTGGTGGGGCGTGGCGTCCTGGCCGACCAGATGGAGTTTCTGCGTGCCCACTTCCCCCGCACAGCAGTCCGCTGCGCGAGCGCATGGCCGCCAGACCACTGGCCTGAATCTGAGCACCTGGTATACCGCCCGCCAGCGGCCGGTCCCGCAGGCCCGACCCGGCAAACCGCCGACAGAGGCCTTGATCATAATTCCGGTCACACGCCCTTGCGGCAACCCGTCGCGGCCTGGATCACCGTGACCGCTGCCGCCCGGGCGCTCCACACTGGCGCTCGCGGCGGGCGCCGGACCCGGGCCGCGCAGCCGCAAGGTCGACCGGCTGAAGCCCCCACCTGCGCTCTCCCGGCGGCCGCAACGACGATCACGGCCGCGCCCAGTGGTTTAAGCCTGCAAGCAGTGCGCGTCATTCACCCCGCAGACGACGTCTGCACCAAGGTTATATCTATGAATTTCAAAAAATAATCCGCGTCGGCCCGCGACTGCCTGCCGGTGCGGGAACAAATGAATTAAATGAATTTCGGCGCCGCGCCGCTTTTAAGTTGAATCTTAATGCAGATCTGAGCTAATCTTTAGCGAAGAAAGAGCAGCCAGGCAATGGTGCAATGCAGCAAAAGATCGAAATGCTGCGACGTAGCACGGCAGTGCCATATGGTGCAATGCAGCAAAGTAGATACATGGTGCAATGCAGCAAATCGGCCGCCAGGGCGCAATTAAAAAAGTTGCCTCTTTCGGTACGGAAACGTCAATTATTTCAGTCGGTTGACGTAGCGAGAGCCCCTCCCCAAGCGGCACCGTGCCTGAGACGTAGCGGCGACGGGGCGTCACTGGAGGTCCGATCCTTATCAGTGTTAACCGCCAATTAATAACGAGGAGGATGATTCATGCATACCCTAGACAGCTACCGCAGCACCCATTCGGATCTGCGCCAGATGCTCGATGACCTGCGCTCACTGCTTACCACGGAGCAACTGCGGATACGCCCCAATGCCAAGACGGCGTATGAGTTGTTGTGCGATCTGGGCGAACGAGTGCGGCGCCACCTGGCCGAAGAGGATCGCAGTCTCTACCCGAGCCTGCTGATCCATGAGGACCCCAAGATCAAATCCATCGCCTGGGGCTTCATCAGCGGTGAGAAGCCGTTGCGGCAGACTTTCGACGACTATCACAGTCACTGGTTGAAGAACTGCGACTTCAATTTCAGCGATGACTTCCTGACCGAGACCAGTGCGGTCTTTGATCTGGTCGCGCAACGCATCGATAGCGAGGAGCAGGTGTTGCTCCCCAAACTGCTCGAGATAGGCCTGTTTCAGGATGCGCGTGCGCAATTGGGGGGCCGCCACGGCAGCGACCGAACCCAGCACCGCTGATAAGCGCCCCGACGCCAACCCTTCGACGCCAACCCTTCGCTCTAGTCGCTCTGCGCGCCGCCGTCTACTCCCGCCGGCGGAGCGCCGTTATTGATCAGCGCGGTCAACGCCGCGGCTCGCCTGCGCACGCCGGTGCGCTTGACGATTTGATCCAGGCGATCAACCACCCCGTTCGGCAGCCAGGCTTGCACCAGGTGTAGTCCGGTGCGATCGCGCCAAGCCCTGTTGGCCTGCAGTTGGGCCTCCTTCTTCGTGGTTATGCTGGGCAAACCCGGACGGGGCCTTGTGCGGATTTGTGATCAAGGCCGATGCGCCGCTTCCACCTGATGGACCGCGACACTGACTTGCTCCTGCCGCTGTCGGTGCAGGACTGGCTGTCC
>JADNEJ010000256.1 GCA_016292295.1 Candidatus Thiodictyon intracellulare | reverse complement strand
GAGACCTGTCGCCAACGCGCCGTCTCGCCCTGGCCGTCTCTGGCCGAGGTGATCCTGATCGGGGCGACCCGCTACGGCTACTTGACAACCAGAGGGGCTAAACGGTTACGCCGGCCGCGCCGTGATTCGACGGAATTCGCGCCGGTCGAGAGAAATCGACAGGATTTAAGGAATGTTTGTCGCGTCGTTGTCGTAATCGAGGTTATCGTAGCGTCCCGGATTCTCTCGCACGCCAAATTGCATCGCTTCTACGACAACGATTGTGTTGTGCTTAACTTGTTCCTGAAGTTTCCTGGTTCTGAAACCTGAGCAGGGCCAAATACTTGTGGGTTGTGAGTTTTCGTAGGGGTTTGCGTGGATCTCCGCAAACCTCTCGAAAATTCCCTCACCGCTACCCCTCGCCCCTCCGGTGCTACCCTGAAAAAAACAGAAATTTCAGCTTGTTTTTGACTCGTTACTAATCTTATCTTATTACCAGCCACCGCCCACGACGGTTGTTGCCCGCGAATCCGTCTCGAGCCGGTTTCTCTGTGGGATCGCTCTGCCAGGGTTACTCTCATGCCCATCGTCGCCCATAACCCCCTGCCCACCTTCGCCCACCTGCGCGCCGCGGGCCAGCAGATTCTGGACCCGGACCGGGCGCTCCACCAGGACATCCGGGAACTGCACATCGGGCTGCTGAACATGATGCCAGACGCCGCCTTAGAGGCCACCGAGCGCCAGTTTTTCAGACTCATCGGCCAGAGCAACCAGATCGCCCAATTCTACGTCCACCCCTTCACTCTGGACTCATTGCCACGTTGCGAGTCGGCACGCGAGCACATCCGCCGCTACTATCAGCCATTAGCGCGCATTCGCGAGGACGGGCTGGACGCACTCATCATCACCGGGGCCAATGTGACCGGCCCGGACCTCTCCGGCGAGCCCTTCTGGAACCCCCTGATCGAGGTGGTAGACTGGGCCTGGGAAAACGTCAGTTCTACACTCTGCTCATGCCTGGCGACCCATGCCGTGCTCCAGTTCCGCTATGGTCAGCAGCGGCGGCACCTGGGTGAGAAGCTCTGGGGGGTCTTCCCCCATCGGGTGGTGGATCGGTCTCACCCCCTGGTGGATACGGTCAATACCCTGTTCGATGTACCCCATTCCCGCTTCAATGAGATCAGCCGGGCCCAGTTCGATACGGCCGGACTCCCGGTCCTGGTGGAGAGCCCCGAGGCCGGGGTCCACCTGGCGGTGAGTATGGATGGGTTCCGGCAGGTGTTTTTTCAGGGTCACCCGGAGTACGACACCATCTCGCTGCTCAAGGAATACAAGCGCGAGGTCAACCACTACGCGGCCGAGGAGCGACCCGACTACCCACCCTTCCCCGAGGGCTACTTCACCGTGCAGTCGCGCGCTATCCTCGACGAGCATGCCGCGCGCCTGCGTGCGGCCATGGCCCGGGGCCGCGAGCCGCCGCCCCTGCCTGAGGAGCATATCGTCTTCCGCCTGGACAACACCTGGCACGATACCGCCGAAGGGGTGGTGGGCAACTGGATGGGCCTGATCTATCAAGTAACCCACAGCGACCGCAAACTGCCCTTCATGGACCAGATCGACCCGAAGGACCCCCTGGGGCTGCGTCGCCGACCCCCGCCTTGACAGGTAGCGTTGTCTGAGCCGCGCACGAGCGCAATGAGCCCACCCCGGTGGCCACCGCGGCTCACGGCGCCTGGTGCGATTGAGTTTCGGTTCGGCGCGCACGGGCCGCTTGAGGGTCCCCGCCCCTGGCGGGAGCGGGCGCGCCGGCCCGAGACCCAAGTGCTACTGCCGATGCGCCGCTTCCACCCGATGGACCGCGACACGGACTTGCTCCTGCCGCTGTCGGTGCAGGACTGGCTGTCCAAGGGCCACCTGGCAC
>JADNEJ010000246.1 GCA_016292295.1 Candidatus Thiodictyon intracellulare | reverse complement strand
CGTCGGCACCGCCGTGGTGTCACGCGCGGGGCCGTCGCCCGACTGCAAAAATGGCTAAAGTCGAAGATAAGGGGTACTCCCAGTGCCGCCATACGCCTGCACCAGCACGCTCAGATTCAAGCCTTCCACCACCTCGACCACGTAGCGTGCCAAGTGGCCCTTGGGCAGCCAGCCTTGCACCGACGGCAGCAGGAGCAAGTCAGTGCCGCGGTCCATCGGGTGAAAGCGGCGCATCGGCAATAACACTCCGACCATCAGGGTTGACCACGACAGTGTACCGGACCCGCCGCCCCGATGGGGCCACGAAGTCCGATAGGCTGCTAGCGGCCGACTCGCCGTGCCGCCCTCCCGGCCGCGGTGTTCCAGGCCGGGCGGCCACGAGCGGCTGACCCGACCGCGTGCCTCCAACCGAAAACCGGAGAAAGCCTGTCCGGGGGCCGCTCTCACGTTGACACCGGGCTCCGCGACACGTAACCTTGCTGATCTTTCCGGGGCGTAGCGCAGCCTGGTAGCGCACCTGAATGGGGTTCAGGTGGTCGGAGGTTCAAATCCTCTCGCCCCGACCAATTGTGACTGCGGCGGCATACAGAGCCATCTGCTTACCGCCTTTTTCGTTTTTGACCCTGTAGAAGTATCCGCCGAAGCGCATCGCGCTGCGCGCGCTGATCTCAAACCCCAGCCCTCGACCTGTCCAGTAGTCCCGCCCATGTCCCTGAACAGCAGCGAAGAAATCATCGAGGACCTGCGCGCCGGGCGCATGGTCATCATAATGGACGACGAGGACCGGGAGAATGAGGGTGACCTCCTGCTCGCCGCCGATTGTGTCACGGCGGAGGCGGTCAACTTCATGGCCCGCTTCGGGCGCGGTCTGATCTGTCTTACCCTGACCCAGGAACGCTGTGAGCGACTGCGCCTGCCGCTCATGGTGAACGACAACCAGACCCCTTACAACACCGCCTTTACCGTCTCCATCGAGGCCGCCGAGGGCGTCAGCACCGGCATCTCCGCGGCCGACCGCGCCGTCACCATCCGGGCTGCCGTGGCCCCGGAGGCCACCCCAGCGGACCTGGTCCAGCCGGGGCACATCTTTCCGGTGATGGCCCAGCCGGGCGGGGTGCTGGTGCGCGCCGGCCACACCGAGGCCGGTTGCGACCTAGCCCGCCTCGCCAGCTTCGAGCCCGCCGCGGTCATCGTCGAGATCCTGAATGAGGACGGCAGCATGGCACGCCGGCCAGACCTGGAGGTTTTCGCCGCGACCCACGCGATCAAGATCGGCACCATCGCCGACCTGATCCACTACCGGGTGCGCCACGAAAAGTCGGTCTCCCGGGTCTGCGAGTGCGAACTCCCGACCGAGCACGGGACCTTCCGGGTCGTGGCCTACCACGACAACATCGACAACGAGATTCACCTGGCACTCACCATGGGGGAGATCGGCCCCGAGCTGCCGACCCTGGTCCGGGTGCACCTGCAGAATACACTGTGCGACCTGTTCGGCACCCGTCACCCCGGCTGCGGCTGGCCCTTGCAGTCGGTGATGGCGCGGATCGCGCAGACCGGCCAGGGCGTCATCGTCATCCTGCGCAACCGCGACGGCGCCCTGGATCTCCTAGTTCGTCTGCGCAGCCTCCAGGCCCACGACGACGCCGACCCGCTGCCGGTGCGGCGCCCGAAGGATCGCAGCGAACTGCGCACCTATGGCATCGGCGCCCAGATTCTGGCCGATCTCGGGGTGCGCAAGATGCGGGTCATGAGTGCGCCCAAGGCGATGCACGGCATCTCCGGGTTCGACCTGGAGGTCGTGGAATATGTCGGCGGCGAGCGTTAGATCGTATTGCCGCAAATAGACGCAAATGTTCTTATACTCAGCTAATGCCAAATTTTCTGTTTCCTCACCGACCGGTTATTTCAAAG
>JADNEJ010000653.1 GCA_016292295.1 Candidatus Thiodictyon intracellulare | reverse complement strand
GGCCATCGGGGTTGATCCTGACAGTGTACCGGACCCGCCGCCCCGACGGGGCCCCGAAGTCGAAGTTCGACAGGCTGCTAGTTCACGGATTCAGGTATAATTTACGTTCATTTGCGACCACCTCTTCTTTATCTTGGTCGCATGAGGCTCCAATGTCACAAGACCTGACCTTTCCCAAAGGCTTCCTCTGGGGCGCCGCGACCTCCGCCTACCAGATCGAGGGCTCACCGCTTGCCGACGGGGCCGGCGCCTGCATCTGGCAGGCGTTCAGCCACACCCCGGGGTGCGTGGCCAACGGCGATACCGGCGACCTCGCCTGCGATCATTACCGCCGCTCGCACACCGACCTTGACCTTATGGCCGAACTGGGGCTCAACGCCTACCGGTTCAGCGTCGCCTGGGGGCGGATTCTGCCGAATGGGACAGGACGGGTCAACGCCCGCGGTCTGGATTTCTACCAGCGGCTGGTCGATGGGCTATTGGAACGCGGCATCGCGCCCATGCTCACCCTCTACCACTGGGATCTGCCCGAGGCCCTGCATGCGCGCGGCGGCTGGCTCAATCCCGACAGCCCCTGGTGGCTCGCAGACTACGCGGCGATCCTCTTCGAGGCCCTGGACGACCGGGTGGGCCTGTGGGTGACGCTCAATGAGCCCTGGGTCAGCACCGTCCTGGGCTATCTGACCGGCGAGCACGCCCCCGGACGCCGCACCCTGCACGAACCGCCGCTGGTCGCGCACCATCAACTCTGTGCACACGCCGCTGCCGTCGCCGCCTATCGGGACCTGGGCCACCACCAGATCGGGATCAGCCTCAACCTGGAGCCCCAAGCGCCGGCCACGGACGTCCCGGCGGACCGGGAGGCGGCCAGGCGCCGCCATCACTTCATCAACCGGTGGTTCCTCGATCCCCTCCTACTGGGACAGTACCCGGACGAACTGGCGACGATCTTCGGCGCCGACTGGCCGCGCTTCCCGCCCGAGGACCTGGAGCGGATCAAGGCCCCCCTGGACTTCCTTGGCCTGAACTATTACTCACGCGGCCTGGTCTGGTATGACCCGACTGACCTGCCGCTCAAGGCACGGCGCCTCATCCCCACCGACCGCCCCTGTACCACCATGGACTGGGAGGTCTACCCGCAGGGGCTGACCGAGACCCTGGTCTGGATCAAAGAGCGCTACGGCGACCGGCCGCTCTACATCACCGAGAGCGGCGCAGCCTTCGACGACCCGGAACCGACGAAGGGCCAGGTCCATGACCCGCGGCGGGTCGACTATCTGCGCGACCACCTGGCCGCCGCACACGCCGCACTGGAACAAGGGGTAGACCTGCGCGGCTATTTCGCCTGGTCACTGCTCGACAACTTCGAGTGGGCCGAGGGCTTTAGCAAGCGCTTCGGCCTGATCCAGGTCGACCGCGTCACCCAGCGCCGCACGCTCAAGGACAGCGCACGGTTCTACCGTGAGTTCATTCGGGAAGCGGGGTGATAGCCCGCAACAGGTTCTGATTTCCGGGGACTGAGTAACGATTCAAGAATAACCTGAGTCAGTGATCTAAATGAGCCTTTGAATCGTTGATCTGTTGAAATTTCAGCGAGATAAAGCTAAAATAGCGCATTCCTGAGACTCACTCAGCAGGTGACATAGTACGACGGCTGATCATTGCGAAATCGGAGACTGATTTTACTTCCCACGCGGGATTTTGACTGATCGGGATGGTGATTAGTCAGCACACCGACCTGGCGAAAGATGCGACCGCAGCGGTGCCGGCCCGGAGCGATGCCATACCGTATGTTAAGATCCTGGCTAGCAGCCTGTCGGACTTCGGGGCCCCGTCGGGACGGCGGGTCCGGTACACTGTCAGGATCAACCCAGATGGCCGGAGTGCTACTGCCGATGCGCCGCTTCCACCCGATGGACCGCGACACT
>JADNEJ010000144.1 GCA_016292295.1 Candidatus Thiodictyon intracellulare | reverse complement strand
ACGTCTGCAGTCAGGGCAACACCGCGGAAAACTGCGTTTCTAGCCGAAAACCGTCCCTTTTTTGCCATAAAAGCCCGCCCAAGGGCCTCAGGCGATGGCGCCGGTCGCTAAGCCCGACAGGCTGCTAGACCTGCCGGTGATCGGTGATTGGGATGGCGACGGCCACGACGAGATCGGGACTTATAGCCCGACCAGCCACCAATTCACCCTGGACCTGGACCGCAGCTTCAGCCCTACCGCGGGCGACCTGATCACCGCCACCTTCTGCCTCGTCGGCCCCTGAGTCGCGGGCGATCTGCCCGTCAGTGGGGACAGGAACTCCGATCGGCATGACGAGCTCGGAGTCTGGCGCTCCAGCCACCCGGCGCTTCTATCTGGACGCCAACGGCGATCACATCTTCAACACCGGTGATCGCACGAGCGCGCTCTTCGGCCCGGCCGGCGACTGGAACGGGGACGGCAAGGACGAGATCGTTGTCTACCGCCCGAGCGAACGCAAGTTCTATCTGGACTCCGACGGCGATTACAGCTCAACCATCCGGGATGCGGTCAGCGCGCCCTTCGGGGCGAGTGGGGATGTGCCGCTGTCCGGGCGCTGGTAGAGTCTTTCTTGTCCACGGCTGAAGCCTTGGACTCCAGATCGCGGGCTGACCGCCGCCAGGCGATTCGCGGCCGTGGTCCAGTTGCGCTAACCTGTGTACCCATGCGGCGCGGTCAGCGGGCCGCAACCCTGCCTGCCCGCCGCCTCCGCCCAGCTCACTCGGCCAACCAATGGACCCTGTTCCTGACCCGGACCCCCGCCCGCTCGCAATCCTGCTGATGGGTCCCACCGCCGCCGGCAAGACTGAACTGGCGGTGGAGCTGGTGCGGCGACTGCCGTGCGCGATCGTCAGCGTGGACTCGGCAATGATCTACCGGGGCCTGGACATCGGGACCGCCAAGCCGGGGCCGCAGGTGCTGGCGGCGGCGCCCCACCGGTTGATCGATATCCTGGACCCTGGCGAGTCCTATTCCACCGCCCGCTTCCGCACCGAGGCACTGGCGGCGATGGGTGAGATCAGCGCCCGGGGCGATATCCCCTTGCTGGTGGGCGGCACCATGCTCTACTTCCGCGGACTTCAGCAGGGGTTGGCACGGTTGCCGGACGCGGACGCGCCGATCCGTGCGGCCCTGCTGGAGGAGGGCGAGCGCCTCGGGTGGGCGGCACTACACCGGCGGCTGTCTGTGGTAGACCCGCCCACGGCCGCCCTAGTCCACCCCAACGACCCCCAGCGCATCCAGCGTGCCCTAGAGGTCTACGCCATCACCGGCGAGCCCATGAGCACCCTGATTGGGCGCGGCAACGGGGCGGGCGGCGAACTGCCCTATCGGTTGCTCAAGCTGGTGCGGGCGCCGACGGACCGCCAGACCCTGCACGGGCGCATCGAGTGGCGCTTCCGCACGATGGTGCAGCGGGGTCTGGTCGCGGAGGTGCAGGGGCTCTGGGCGCGCGGCGACCTGACGGCGGATCTGCCGTCCATGCGCTGCGTGGGCTATCGTCAGGTCTTGAAATTCCTCCTGGGAGAGTACAGTTTCGAGGAAATGCTGCACCGCGGCATTGTCGTTACCCGGCAACTGGCAAAACGCCAGTTCACCTGGTTGCGTGCCGAGGCCGATTGTCATTGGCTGACTGACGAGAGAGAGCCGCTGGCGCGGGCGCTGGCGTTGATCGCGGCCCGGCGCGACCCGCCGTGAGAGGGTTTAAACGCCCGCACCGCAGCCCGTGCGCATGGGAACGGCGTCCCGCCGCGATGCGGCCGGCCAGGTCGGCGAGGGCTGGCGGCACTGGGCTCCGATCGCTGACAGCTGACAGCTCTTGCTAGCAGCCTGTCGGACTTAGCGACCGGTGCCACCGCCTGAAGCCCTTGGACGGGCTTTCGTGGCAAAAAAGAGACTATTTTCGGCTAGAAACGCAGTTT
>JADNEJ010000511.1 GCA_016292295.1 Candidatus Thiodictyon intracellulare | reverse complement strand
CGCTGAGGCACTCCCAGCCCAGGCGCACACAGGAATAGCTGCCGTCCCCAACGAGGACCCAGCGGTGGCGCGTGAGCCCGCGCGCCACCAGCCGCACCATGACGACGGTTCAGTCGATGACGGTCCGATGCGCCTTCCCCGCCGCGACATTGGCCCGTTACGAGGGCGCCAGCAAGGTCAGGAACGGCAACGCCCAGGGTCGCCGGCTTCAGGGCAAGGCGACGATTAACGCCATGCAGACCCATTGCAGGTCCAGACAGGTTACCACGCGACTGTTGCTCGAGCGTGCCGCATCGCGGTGCATCCCCTTGGCGGTAACGCGCGCGCCCTTGCGCCGCTCCAGGGTCTCATCCACCACCAGAGTCGGCCAGCCGGGCGGCAGCAGCACCATCAGCAGTCCCAGCAGAATCTGCGACCCCTGCACCTCCGACCAGCGTCCCCGACTCAGAACCCGGTGGTCACGCTCAAACCGGGACTCGTGCGCCAGCCCCATGACCCGCAGGGCCGCGGCCACCGTGCGCGGGCCTTGGGCCAGCAGCGTGCCGGTCACCAAGACCTGCACATGGCGCCAGGTCGGCGCGGTGAACAGCGGCGCAAAAGGTAGCAGAGTCGGTACAATCGAGGCTGGTAGGAGGTGCATCCCTGAGTACGTCCGGTGTTTTTGTCGACCTCGGAACATACACTTATTGATGCCCCACCTGCCTTCCCCTGCGTGTCCCCGCGTGCCACGGCCATTGGCGGCCATTGGCGGGTGCCGCCTGGCCGCGACGAGCGGCGGCCGCAACCTCCCTGCTCAGCGCACGCGTCGGCGCCGCCGTGGTGTCACGCGCGAGGCCGTCGCCCAACTGCAAAAATAGCCACAGTCGAGGCTGAGCAACCATGGTCAGATCCGCCTTGATCTGTCGGCGTAACACGATGGCGCGGCGCGCGCGGCCCCAGCCTTCCAGGCGCAGGCGCGTCTCGACCCCCTGCCAGCCCTGGCCAGCCGCGCACCAAACGGCCCCGCGCATCAGGCGCTCGACGGCTTTCTTGACCCTTTTTGTCATCCGCAACTTGAACAGATACGGGACGCCTTCCTGTTCCGCACGTGCCATGTTGGCTTGCGTGCCCCAGTCGCGGTCACCGCGAATCAGGGCTGGCCAGTGCGCTCGCGGCAGCCGTCCGAGCAACTCCCACAGCCCAGGCGAACTGTATTTGGAAGCCGTTTGGTTACCGGCCTTCACCTCCACCTCCAAGATCAAGCGCAGACTCGAAAGGAAGTAGGTGTGACAGGTGTGCGAGGGGCGGCCCGGCTTGTGCGAGTTATACCCCTTGACCGCTCCTTCCTGGTGTCCATAGAGCAGCTTGACCGTCGTGTCGGCATCCAGAATCCACCGCTCGCTCAGTAACGGCGCCGCGCAGTAACCCAGGCGATGCTGTAACCACTGCACCTCTTCGGCCTCGTCGATCTTGCCGAAATTGCGCCGGACCGAGTCCTCGCTGACCACCTCGCTCATCTCCAATAACGCGGGATTGATTGTGTTGCCCCGCAAGGCGCTGATGGGCCTTGATCACAAATCTGCCTAAGGCCGGCCGGCCCATGTGGGTTTGCGCGCGCAAGATCATGTTCTGCAAAGGAGCGGCGACGCCGGGATTGAACAAGGTGGGCGGAATTATGATCAAGGCCGCGCTGATGTGGGAGTAGCGCTTGCAGGTGCAGGAGGCAGTGGCCAAACAGGCGCAGGAACAGCGGGTCCTCTTCGCTGTCGGCATGCCGCCGCGGGAGTTGGCAATCTGTAGAGATGAGACCTTTCACCCCAGCGTCTGCCTGGTCGCCAGTGAGTCGGTGTCGAATTGCATTCTGGTGGAACAATACGCGCCCGATCGCACGGCAGCGACCTGGACGCAGGCGACGCAGGCCCTGGAGGGGTTACCGGTGACCGTGATCCAAGGCACCAGTGACGAAGCCCAGGCGTTGCGGC
>JADNEJ010000210.1 GCA_016292295.1 Candidatus Thiodictyon intracellulare | reverse complement strand
GGCAGAAGCAAGTCAGTGTCGCGGTCTATCGGGTGGAAGCGGCGCATCGGCAGTAACACTCCATCCATCGGGGGTTGATCTCGACAGCTTACCGAACCCGCCGCTCCGACGGGACCCCGAAGTCCGACAGGCTGCTAGGAGGCCGCCGAAGAGGACGGTGGCGCTCTAGACGCCGACTCCGTCCAGGGGTCTTCTGGCGGATCTCGATGCGGTTGACGCCGGTCACCTGGGCGCTGGCGGGCAGTCACCAGAGGCCGGCGGTGCCCAAGGCGTTGTTGCTCGTCGGGGTGAGCGCGCCGAGCAGGTTGCTGTTGAGTCAGAACGCGAGTTCGTCGGCGCTGTCGATGTCATACTCTTGGACATGCAGCAGCCGGTCGCTGCCGTCGCCGGTGAAGGTGGCGGCGAGGAGGCTGCGATAGGCGTTGTCGCCACAGCCAAAGCCGTGTTTGTCGCTCTGGTTGGCGTTGAGCGGCAGAGCGATGACCGCGCCCTTGTTGGTGGCATCCAGTGGGGCGCTGATCGGATTGCCGTACGGGACACCGTCGTTGTCGTCGTCGGGGTCACAGGCATCGCCCAGGCCGTCGCCGTCGGTATCGGTCTGGTCGGGGTTGGGCACCAGTGGGCAGCTGTCGCTGATGGTCACTACACTACCCTGTCCGCTGGGGGTGCCGATGGTCCGCCCCAGTTCATCGGCCAGGATGCGCACGCTCAGGGTGAGCGGCGCGGCGCCGCCCGTGCCGATCGATCGCAGGTAAAGGCTGAGCAGATGCAGGCTCGCCCCGGGTCCCTTGCCGGTCACATCAAAGCCGGTTACCACCAGCCACCCCTGGATGTTGTCCACGTTGACGATGTTGGTTGCCAACCCGGCGGCCCTGGGGCTCACGCCTTGGTCCGCACCGGCCGCCGTATCGACCTGCAGCCGGGTCGGATCGAACTCGACCTCCAGCGTATAGGCCTCGACCCGGGCGCTGCCGGAATCGACCTGGACCGCGAGTACCAGTTGCGCACCGGACTCCACCTTGAGGCTCGTCGGCGTCAGCGACACCATCCCGCCGCCCACGGCGACCGCTGCGGCGGCCGACTCATCGGCCCTGGCGGCCAGGGTCGCCATGATACCCAGTGATGCCTGCGACGGCGCCGCCGCGAGACAGCCCCCGCCACGGGGAGCCCCGCCACCCGACGTGCAATCATCAGCGCGGCGATGATGGCGACCTGGCCGTCCCCGGTGACATCGACCCCAAGCGGTTCAAAGGGGCTCGGCGCCAAGCCGGCTACCTGACGGGCGATCCACAGGGCATCGATGATGCTGAGCTGGTTGTCGCCGTTGGCATCGCCGCACAATACCGCAACGACCTCGACCCGGGCGCCGCGGCCGACCATCCCGATGGACTGCCCGGTCGGGTCGGCCAGGGTCGCCACCTGCAACCCGATGTCGGTCGTGCCGGTCACTTGCCGCGCCACGAAATGGATCACCAGGAATTGCAGGTTGGCACCAGGGTCGCTGCCGGTGACGTCGAACCCCGTGACCTGAATGACGCCGGAGCCATTGTCGGTGTTGACGACATTGGTCGGGATGCCGTCACTGCCGCAGCTCACGCCCTGATCGCCCTAAGTGGTGTCCGCCTGTAACCGGTTGGGGGCGAAGATCAGCCGGACGTTGTAGGCAAAAGCCATAATGTTAGCGCTAAAACACTGTTTTAATTTATAATATAACCTATTAATCTACTAAAAAAGATGTTTTCTGCCATGGTCATAAAGCCGAAATAAATTTAACATTATGTTTTTGATAAAAAATTTATTTTTCAAATTTGAAAATATCTATATTCCGCTGAAGGAGTATTTATTTTCCGGTAGCTTCGCCGCGTGTGCGCGAATCGCTCCTGCCGACTTCGACTTCACCCGTGAACACGCCCTGCCGCTGCCCGCCTTGGTGGCGCTGCTGTTGAACCTGCGCAAAGGCACC
>JADNEJ010000359.1 GCA_016292295.1 Candidatus Thiodictyon intracellulare | reverse complement strand
ATCGGCAGCGGCGGGGAGTGACAGTGACATCGTGGAGCCTCCGGATCACCAAAAATGGAGCTCCTACGCTACCGGGCCAGGGACGGGATTTCATGCAGCCTTGCCGGAAGAACACAATTGACCCGAGCGCTGATGGTGGTGTCCGCGGGCTTGGTGAACAACTGGCACCGCGAGCTGAACGAGGTCTTCAACCTCGACTTCGAGGTGTTCGGCTCCGAGAGAGACATAACCGATTGTAAGACCAATACCTTCGCCAAGCACGACCGGCTGATTGCCAGCGTCGATACACTCAAGCGCCCGGCGCGGATCAAACGTCTGCTGGAAGCACCGCGCTGAGACCTGGTGGTGTTCGACGAACCTGGTGGTGTTCGACGAGGCGCATTACCTGGCTGCTTATCGCGCGGGCAGCAAGGTCAGGAAAACAGAAAACTACAGGCTCGCCGAGGCGCTGAAAGGGCACGCGGGAGACCTGCTGTTGCTGTCAGCCACACCGCATCAGGGCAACCATTTCCAGTTCTAGATGCTGGCGCAGCTACTCAATCCAACGCTGTTCGGTAGTCCGGAGGAGACGCTGGAGCACCGTTACCGCCTCAATACGTTGATGTTCCGCCGTACCAAGGCGGAGGCTTGCCAGCCGGACGGCTCGCCGCTGTTTGCACGCTGGTGGGTACACACCGAATCCTTCCTGACGAACGAGGCCGAGCGGCGATTCTACGAGAAGCTCCGCGCCTATCTGGAAGACCGCTTTGACCTTGCCCGCAGACAGGGCGGCCCAGGCCGCGCCCTGAGATTTCTGATAGCAATCTTCCAGAAGATTGCCGCATCGAGTTTTGCTGCCGTGCGCCGGACGCTGAAACGCCGTCTGCTGATGCTGACGTTGCACGAGGCGTTACTCCGGGATAAAGATCTGGACATCGCGGGGGCCTTGATCATAATTTCGCCCACCTTGTTCAGTCCCGACGTTGCCGCTCCCTTGCAGAACATGGTTTTGCGCGCGCAAACCCACATGGGCCGGCCGGCCTTTGGTGAATTTGTGATCAAGGCCCATCGCGGGCCGCGAGCGCCTGACCGCAGAGGCCCGGGAACTGATCCATGAGGAGTTCAATCTCGCTCGAGACACCATCGGTTGCAGCAAAGTGGATCGCGTCCTTACCGATCTCAAGTACCGGCTGGTCAAGAAGCTGGATGAGAAGATCGTAGTGTTCGCCACCTACCTGGGCATCGTGGATTTGATTGGCCAGGAGATCAACCAGATGTTTCCTGGCCAGGACGTGGAATCCCATGGATGTAGAGCAACGGATCGGGTACATTCATCGCTACGGCCAGAACCACACGGCGGCCTTGATCACAAATCCGCCCAAGGCCGGCCGACTCATGTGGGTTTACGCGCGCAAGACCATGTTCTACAATGGAGTGGCGACGCAGAGACTGAACGACGCAGAGACTGAACAAGGTGGGCGAAATTATGATCAAGGGCCCACACAGCGCAGGTTTACAACCTGGTGCTGTCCGACACCATTGAAGGGCGCATCTTCCTGTTGCTCGAAGAGAAGCTGACGGAAATCGCGAAGACGGTCGGCAAGGTCGATGACCAGGGGAACGTCGCTAAAGACCTGCGGGCCCAGATACTGAGTCAGATCTCCGAGCGGCTCAACTATGACCGCCTCTACCAAGAGGCTCTGTCAGACCCCAAGCTGAAGCGCACCAAGGTGGAGCTGGAGGCGGCCCTGTCAAATTCCCGCGAGGCGCAGCAGGTAGTCTTCGGCTTTTTCCAAGACCTCGACGGTTTTAGCCGTAGCCGTTTAACTCCCCTGTTCTTAGCTCTCGTGGACGATCATAAGCCTACGCGATACAGCTCGACGGCGGTGCCAGAATATGGAACAACCTCCTAAGCGAGACCGGGCAAGCGCCGCCACGTCACTACCATGCACCTGAGCGATCACGACCTCAGACAATGCGACAA
>JADNEJ010000624.1 GCA_016292295.1 Candidatus Thiodictyon intracellulare | reverse complement strand
AGCAGCGTGCCGGTCACCAAGACCTGCACATGGCGCCAGGTCGGCGCGGTGAGCAACTGGATTGGGCCTATCCGCCCTTCATCCTCGCCTCGACCGCCGCCGCGCTCGGCTACGAAGTCCAGATCTTTTTCACTTTCTACGGGCTGCAGCGCCTGAAGAAGAAGGTGGATTTGAAGGTCACCCTGATCGGCATCGCGGTCGTGATAACCTTCTGATAAAGCCGCCCGCCGGTGCCTGCACCTCGGGCAGCTTTAGGTGATTGCCAGGAAAGACACTACCACAGGAGCCGGGCGGTCTCGCCCCGGATCACGGCTCCTGTTGGCATAAGGGCTTCAGGACATCGCTTTCGTTCATCCGGCGGGCGGCTTTCAGATATACAGACAGATGTCGCTGGTGCCGGCGAACTCAAAGAAGGCGGCGGCGCCCGCGAATTCCACCCCGGAGATGAAGGCGGCGGCATCGATATCGAACAGGTCGACGGTCATCTGGCAGGCGATGAATTTGACATCGACCTCCTGGCACAGCTCACGCAATTCCTCGATGCTGGCCACGCCCTTTTTCTTCATCTTGGCCTTCATCATAGCGGTCATGATGCGCTGCATGAAGGGCAGGGCGGTAAGCAGCACCGGCATGAACCGTTCCATGCCGCCGAGCATCGACATACCGGGGTTGCCCAGCGGGGTGACCTTCAGATCCACCTTTTTCTTCAGGAGCTGCAGTCCGTAGAAAGTGAAAAAAATCTGGACTTCGTAGCCGAGCGCGGCGGCGGTCGAGGCGAGGATAAAGGGCGGATAGGCCCAATCCAGTGAGCCCTTAGTAGCTATGATGGCGAGCTTTTTCTGGGCCATCGGGTCCTCCGGCGTGTGTGGTTGGGCCTTGATCACAAATCCGCCTAAGGCCGGCCGGCCCATGTGGGTTTGCGCGCGCAAGACCATGTTCTGCAAGGGAGCAACGACGCCGGGACTGAATAAGGTGGGCGGAATTATGATCAAGGTCGTATGGTTGCGTCGATGTCGTGGGCCGCGGGGTTGGCCGCCGGGTTCAGCCCTTCTTGATCAGGAAGTGGAACTTGCCGCCCTCTTCCCGGGACTCGGTTAGTTCGTTGCCGGTCTGCTTGGCGAAGGCGTCGAAGTCTCGGACCGAGCCCGGATCGGTGGCAATGATGTGCAGCACCTGCCCGGCGGCCATGGCGTTCAGGGTCTTTTTGGCCCGCAGGATCGGCAGGGGACAGTTCAGGCCGCTGGCGTCGAGTTCTTGGGCATGGGTCATGGGGTATCTCCGAAATTTCGGTGTTTTAGAATATGTGAAAATACGCGAGTTCCTATTTTTAGGCGAAACGCGTGAAAAAGGCAAGGCAGGAGGGCCCCGTCGATGGGGGCGGCCTCGGGGCATGAGGCAGCTTCAGTGGCCCGGAAACTCGATCGCGTAACCGTGTCTGGCCCAGGTGATGATCCCGCCGCGCAGGTTCAGTGCCCGTTAAAAACCCTTCTGCATCAGGTAGGTGCAGGTCTGGTAAGAGCGGGCGCCGCTGCGGCAGTAGATCATTAGGTCGTGGTCTCTGGGCAGTTCGTCCAGACGCAGCGGCAGCAGGTGCATGGGCAGGGCTAGGGCCACAATACCATAAAGTTAGCGCTAACGCGCTGTTTTAATTTATAATATAACAAATTAGACTATCACGGTCGAGGTTTGCCGCCATGGCCCTAAAGCTGAAGTCAATGCAACGTTATGTTTCTGAAAAACAATTTATTTGTCAAATTTGAAAATATCTATGCTCCACTGAAGGAGCATTTGTTTTCCGATGGCTTTGCCGCGTGTGCGCTGATCGCTCCTGCCGACTTCACCCGTGAACGCGGCCCTGCCGCTGCCCGCCTTGGTAGCGCTGCTATTGAACCTGCGCAAAGGTACCATCCAAGACGAGTTGGATCAATTCATTGACCTTTTTGCCGAGGGGCTGAGCAGCCATGGCGTCAG
>JADNEJ010000291.1 GCA_016292295.1 Candidatus Thiodictyon intracellulare | reverse complement strand
CCGGGTGAGTACCAGGGCGACTTGCGCTCCTTGCTGACGGAGAATTTTGAAATAAGCGGTCGGTGAGGAAACTGAAAATTTAGCATTAGCTGAGTATACAAAAAATTTCGGCTCATGGAGCGAATTGTGTGACACCCTCAGATGGCGGGAAAGCCGTTCGTCAGCTGAATCAAATGCCCGTACTGACCAACCGTACGCTAACCACACATTTGACCTCATGAGCCAACAAGACTTCAGTCATGTTGTTGTCCGCTGCGGAGGGGTGTAGATCGTCACTGTTGTCAGCATAGCGCATCCGCGCCGCGCCTCAAGTCCCGCGGCTTCGGATCAGCGCCCGCCCGTCCGCGACGAAGACCAGCGTGAAGAACAGGGCAAGCAGCGCGAGCCCCACGGGCAGCGAGCCCCAGCCAAGCCCCCCCACCAGCACCCGGCTCACCCCATAGAGTGCCAGCCCCAGGGCCAGATACCCGAAGACCCGCTTGAGGTCGTAGGGGACCGGATAGTAACGCCGCCCCAGTACATAGGAGATCGCGGCCATGGCGCTGTAGCAGGCAAGATGCGCCCAGGCGGCACCGACATAGCCGTAGCGCGGGATCAGGGTGAGCAGCACGCCGACAGTGATGGCGGCACCGATGAGCGAGACCGCGGCCCCCATCAGTGTCCGGTCGGTGAGCTTATACCAGATGGAGAGGTACACATAGATGCCGAGCAGTAGGTTGGCGAACAGCAGCACCGGGACCACGGTCAGGCCCTCCCGATAGGCGGCCCCGACAAAATACTGGAAGATATCCAGGAATAAGGTGACCAGAAGAAAGAGAAAGACGCAGCAGATGACGAACCAGTTGAGCACGATGGCATAGATGCGTCCGGCGTCCTTGCGCCTGGCGTAGGCAAAAAAGAAGGGCTCACCAGCATAGCGGAAGGCCTGGATGAAGAGTGTCATCAGAATCGAGAGCTTATAGCAGGCGCTGTAGGTGCCGAGCTGTGCTATGTTGGTGGCGTCATCGTAAGGCAGCAGGTATTTGAGCGCCGCCCGGTCCAGCATCTCATTGACGATCCCGGCCAGGCCGATGACCACCATCGGCAGAGAATAACGGATCAGGCGGCGGAAGAGGGCGGAATCGAATCCGGCCAGCCCACCCCGGAACTGGGGCGCCAGCATGAGGAGCTTGAGCACGCTCGCCGCTAGGTTAGCGATGAAGACATAGCCGATCCCGATACTGGGGTCCCACAGGCGGCCGAGGAGGGAGCCGGGGTCGGTCTCGAAGGACGCCTTGAGCCCGAGGATGAAGAAGAGGTTGAGCCCCACGTTCAGCGCGATCTCGATCACCTTGACTAGAGCAAAGCGGACCGCCAGGTTTTCCGCCCGCAGCCGCGCGAAGGCGATGGCACCGATGGAGTCGAGCGCCAGGATGGCGGCGCACCACCAGATGTACTCGGGGTGCAGCGGGTGGCGCAAGAGGTCCGCGGCAGGCTGGCGCAGCAGCCAGGCGCCAAGTAGGAAGGCCAGGTTGGCGACCAGCATGACGCGCAGGGCCGTGGCGTAGACCACGGCCGGCGCCTGCTCGCCGCCCGCGCGGAAGCGGAAGTAGCCCGTCTCTAGCCCGACGCTCAGGAGCACCGCCAGAAAGCCCATGTAGGCATAGAACTCGGCCACCACACCGTACTGTGCCGGAGCGAAGGTGTAGGTGAGTAGTGGTACCAGCAGGTAGTTGAGGAAGCGTCCTAGAACACTGCTGACCCCGTAGATGGCGGTCTGGGAGGCGAGGCGCTTGAGCGGGTTCAAATGGGCGGATTCCGGGATTGAGGGCGGGTGGACATTCTAGCAGCCTGTCGGACTTCGGGGCCCCGTCGGGACAGCGGGTCCGATACACTGTCGGGATCAACCCCGATGGCCGCCCGATAGCCGGAGTGCTACTATCGATGCGCCGCTTCCACCCGATGGACCGCGACACTGACTTGCTTCTGCCGCTGT
>JADNEJ010000199.1 GCA_016292295.1 Candidatus Thiodictyon intracellulare | reverse complement strand
TCTGGGCTAAAGTTTCTCGCGGCAGGACCTGCGGACATTTTTTACTACCCTGGGTTAGTTTGCACTTCCAAAAGTATGAAAATTCGCAGGTTCTGCCAACCACTTCGACGCTTATGACAGACTTCAACACTTGGTTTTGGGCGGATTTATGATCAAGGCCGGCGGTGTCTTTCTTGGGGTCGGGTTTGACTGGGCCTTGATCACAAATCCGCCAAAGGCCGGCCGGCCCATGTGGGTTTTCGTGCGCAAGGCCATGTTCTGCAAGGGAGCGGCGACGCCTGGACTGAACAAGGTGGGCGGAATTATGATCAAGGCCGTTTGGCTGCGTGCTTTATAGTATGAATATCGCTAATGGCGGGCGAAGGGATATTACAAAACGCAGGATGCTTCGACCGCAATGACTCAACGCATCGCGACGAGCCGTTTCTGGCAATGGACCCGGTGGAACCCGTCGCCCGGGTGGCTGATCAAGGCGCCGGACTGGTGGGCCGCTGGGCGCGCGCCTATTGTGATGTTAGAGCCAGGCGTTCACCCTCAGCCGCGGTTGCGCGTCGCTGGATCACATCGAACAGACACTTCTCGACTGTATCGATAACGTGATCCCAGCCGAGCGTCTCGGCAGTCGCCCGGGCTTTACTTCCGTAATGGAACAGGCATTTCATATCTTGAGCCGCGGCCACCACGGCGTTGACGAAGGTCTGGTCGTCATACGGGTAGACGGTTATACCGTTCTCTCCGGTTCTGATATAGTTGTGGGCCGCCGCGGCATCGAAGGCGACCACGGTCAGGCCGCTGGCCATGGCCTCGGGGACCACGTTGCCGAAGGTCTCAGTGAGGCTGGGGAAGACGAACAGGTCCGCACTGGCATAGTGCTCGGCGAGCTCGACGCCGACCTTGGCCCCGACGAACTGGAACTGCGGGAAGGCGCGCGATAGGCGGGACCATTCGGGGCCATCGCCTACCAGCAGGCAGCGGGTATTGGGAAGGGCCGCCTGGGTGGCGATGAAACTATCTAGAACCAGCGTGATGTTTTTCTCTACCGCCAGGCGGCCGACATAGAGCAGCGTAGGGGCGTTCGGACCACAGTCCCATTGGGCACGCAAGAGTGCGCGGCGGCGTCTTGGGGAGAAGAGCAGCGTGTCGACACCGCGCCCGAAGACCTGGACTCTGGTATAGCCTTGGGAGCGCAACCGGTCGCGCAACTCGGTCGTCGGGATCAGGGTGACGTCGGAGCGGTTGTGAAAGCTCCGTAGTGACCGGGCAATGGGTTGCGCCAGGAGCCCCAGCCCGTAGTGCCGGCTGTATTGCTCGAACTGGGTATGAAAGCCGGTCGCCGTAGGAATGGCATGAGCCTCTGCGGCCTTGAGCGCCGCGTGCCCCAGTGGGCCCTCGGTGGCGATGTAGATCAAGTCCGGGCGCTGGACCTGCCATAGCCGGCGCAGGCACGCGAAGACCGGTAGCCCGAAGCGCAAGCCGCGGTAACCCGGGATCGGCAGGCCGGGGACCAGGGTCTCGCCAGTGCGCGCACCGCCGGAAGACCCGCTATCGGTCCCCTGACGGGGCCTGACTACATGGAGCTGATGGCCACGGACGGCGAGGCCCGCGACTAGGTGACGCATGGTATTGGCGACGCCGTTGATCTCGGGGGGATAGGTCTCGGTGACGACGGTGATGTGTAGGGCTGGTCTCATCGGCGTCAGGCGCTGTTCAGCCGCTCGATGAGGACGTTGCAGGATTTGTCGGGCATAGGCGTTCTCGGAGCTGGCGGGTGACAGGTGAGAGCAAACGCCTAAGCTACCATCCTGGTGTTACGAATTCGTTTACTTCTTCTAGCAGCCTGTCGGACTTAGCGACCGACGCCACCGCTTGAGGTCCTTGGACGGACTTTTGTATCAAAAAAGAGACGGTTTTCGGCTGGAAACGCAGTTTTCCGCGGTGTTTCCCTGACTGCAGACGTAATACGGCCATCCGTTTC
>JADNEJ010000621.1 GCA_016292295.1 Candidatus Thiodictyon intracellulare | reverse complement strand
CTTTGAAATAACCGGTCGGTGAGGAAACAGAAAATTTGGCATTAGCTGAGTATATAGAGCAGGTAAAAGGGGCTGATCGCCTTCCGGGTGATGAAGATCGCCAGGCTGATGACCACGCCACGATATCCAGGGTAATAGACAGATAGCGCCGGGCCGGTCAGTCGGTGCTGATCAGAACGCTGACGAAGACCCCGAAGATCACCGTCAGGATGATGGTGAACAGGGTCAGGAAGTAACGGACATCGACCTTGTAGTAATGATTCCAGGCCGCGAGCGAGATATACACGGTGCCGAAGCACCAGGCCCCCAGCCGGACCACAGTGGATTGGAACTCCGCGTTCGCCGTCAGGCCCTCCGGTAGCTCCGCAAACCCCCGCTTGGATGCGGCCTTGATTATAATTCCGCCCGCCTACAGCTACCGGACGTTCCCACGGACTGGGCGTCGTGGTCGTGGTCGTGGTCGTGGTCGGATTGTTCGATTGCGACAACGACAGCGTATCCGGGATCTCGGTTACCACGTCAGTTCTGATCGCACCCGCTGCCGGCACTCCGCCCCGCGGGCCATAATATATTAGTAAACCATGAAACGTTTGTGCGCGCCGCCCACGGCCCCCACCTCGTCAGCGGGCCGCGTTGGGCGCCCGGGCGCTTCACAGTGCTGGACTTGAGAGATAGAGAAGAGGAGAGACCGCAATGTCAAAGAAGCACCCGATCGTCGCCGTCACCGGATCCTCCGGCGCCGGTACCACGACCGTCAAGCGCGCCTTCGAGCACATCTTCTACCGCGACGGCATCAGCGCCGCCGTCGTCGAGGGTGACAGCTTCCACCGCTATGACCGCGTGGCCATGAAGGCCGAGATGGCCCGCTTCGCGGCGGAAGGCCGCAACCTGAGCCACTTTGGACCCGAAGCCAATCACTTCGAGCTGCTGGCGCAGCTGTTCCATGCCTACGGGGAGACCGGCACCGGCAAGAAACGCTACTACATCCACAGCGATGAGGAGGCGGTGGAGCAAAACGCCCGGCTCGGCACGACGCTCAAGGCCGGTCAGTTCACCCCCTGGGAGGGTTTGCCCGAGGGCACCGATCTGCTCTTCTACGAGGGTCTGCACGGACTGGTCGTCACCGATGAGGACAACGTCGCCCAACACGTGGACTTGGGTGTGGGCGTGGTGCCGATCGTCAACCTGGAGTGGATTCAGAAGATCCACCGGGATAACCTGGAGCGCGGCTACTCGGCTGAGGCCATCGTCGACACCATCATGCGGCGGCTGCCGGACTACATCCTGCACATCACACCCCAGTTCTCCCTGACCGACATCAATTTTCAGCGGGTGCCCACGGTGGACACCTCAAACCCCTTCATCGCCAGGGACATCCCCACCCCCGACGAGAGCTTCGTCATCATCCGCTTCCGCGACCCCGAGAAGTTCGAGATCGATTTTTCTTACCTGCTTTCCATGATCAAGGATTCCTTCATGTCCCGGCGCAACAGCATGGTGGTGCCCGGCGGCAAGATGGGGATGGCCATGGAGATCATCCTCCAGCCCATCATCGAACGCATGATGGACGCGCGGCGGGTTTAAGCGGAGCGGGGGTGGGACGCCCAGACTCCTCTAGCAGCCTGTCGGACTCAGCGACCGGCGCTACCGCCTGAGGCCCTTGGATGGGTTTTTGTTGCAAAAAAGATACGTTTTTCGGCTAGAAACGCAGTTTTCCGCGACATTATGTAGCAAACGCATATGGCTATTTATTCAGTGACTTGGCTACGACTTCCGGATTCTGAGCTAGTCCCGGCAGCCGGATTTCTCACCGAAATCTGGCAGATCCCGGCGCCCACCCGCTCGCATCGCACTGAGTTGCTGTCAAATTTTGCGTAACCAATTGATTCGATAACTATGTGCAGTTGCTATACTCAGCTAATACCAAATTTTCTGTTTCCTCACCGACCGGTTATTTCAAAGTTCTCCGTCAGCAAGG
>JADNEJ010000253.1 GCA_016292295.1 Candidatus Thiodictyon intracellulare | reverse complement strand
AGTGTACCGGACCCGCCGCCCCGACGGGGCCCCGAAGTCCGACAGGCTGCTAGGCGCGCCGGGTGAGTCACCAAGGCGCACGCTGACCTCCCCTGAGTGGAAGCGCATGGTACCCGCGGCGGTGTGCAGCCGCAGGGCACCGTCCGATTCGATCCCGGCATAGTCGCCCTCGATCAGGCGCTCGCCCTGTTGCAGCTGGACCCGCTGCCCGTGCAGGAGGTCGAACCCTGCCCACTCGTCCAAGAAGGGCTTGAGCCCGAGGTCACCGTAGCGCTCCAGCATATCCAGCAGGCCTTCGATGAGCGCGGCGGCCAGGCGATTGCGCCCCGGCGCCACGTCGCCCAGGGCCTCGCGCAGGTCGGCCCAGGGCTGGTCGATGGCCCGCCCCTGCTCCGAATCCAGGCGCAGGTTGAGCCCCAGGCCTACCACCAGATAGCTCGGTCCCTGGGCCTCGCCCGCCACCTCCAGCAGTAAACCACCGAGTTTACGGTGCCGCCACAGCAGGTCATTGGGCCACTTGAGCCCCAGATCCACAAGCCCCAGGCGGGCCAACACGCCGGCCACCGCCGCCCCCGCCGCCAGACTGATCCCGCCCAAGGCGGCGGGTCCGAAGGAGTAGCGCCACAGGACCGAGAGATAGAGGTTGGTGCCGAAGGGGGACACCCAGGTCCGACCACGCCGCCCCCGCCCAGCCGTCTGGCGCTCGGCGAGATAGACGGTGCCCGCAGCGGCCCGCAGCGCCGCGTCCGCCATGAGTCGGTCATTGGTGGAGTCAAGTTGGTCATGGATCTCAAGCCGGGCGAGCCGCTGGCCGCCGGCGGCGGAAAGAGCACCGAGGATCATTTCCGGATCAAGGAGTTCCAGCGGTGTCGGGAGGCGGTAGCCGCGGCCTGGGACACTTTCCAGGGTGAGGCCATAGTGGTCGGTGGTCTTGCGTAGCGCCTTCCAGACAGCCGTGCGGCTCAGACCCAGGCCCTGGGCGATCAACGCACCGGAGTGATAGTCACCGTCGGCGAGCAGGCGGATCAGGTCGAGGCCCCGTGACATGACCGGCTCAGGCCAGACGGGCAAGCCAGGCGGCCTGCGCCAGGGCCGCCCCCGCGGGCGCCGGGTCCAGGCGCATCAATTCGCAGGTATCCGCGGCGGCCGGCTGTGGGCTGGCGGCAAGCTCCATGAGTTCGTCGCGGCGAAACAGGTGCAGGCGGATCTCGGTATCGTTCCTGGCCGCGGCCACCCGCCGCTCCAGGTTCTCCGCCGTGACGCGTAGTCCGTCCACGGCCACGACCAGATCCCCCGGTGCCAATCCGGCGCGCTCTCCGGCCCCACCGGAAAGCACGTTTTTGACTAGCGCGTCTCCGCATCCAGCGCTTAGCCGGATAGCGAGGGTGGGTCTAACCGTGCTCGGCGTGAACCGCGCAACGACCCCACCCAGGTACTTCGGGCCGTTCGCCGGGCGCAAATGCATCGCCACACCCACCTTGGCAAGCAGGGGCGCTAGGTCCAGGTCCGTCGTATCGTCCAGTGCCTGGCCGAAAAAGCCGTCCAGCGCAAGGCCGAAGACCTGCCCGGCCGTCGCCTCCACACCGCACTCTGGGACCCCGACACCGGTACGACCGTGGTGTTCCCAGAGGGCACGCATCACATCATCCAGGCAACCCGGCCCCGGGTCTCGCGCCAGATACTCAGGTCCAGCGCGAGCGCCGTCAGCGACCTCTTGGCGTAATAGCTGACGATGGCGTTGGGAGCATTGTCGTCCTGCCGGTAGAATTTGGTCCAGGCATAGAAGCTGGACTGCGCCAACGACTGGACCAACCGGCCAGGGGTACGCATGACCCGGGTAATGGTCTCGGCCAGGAGTTGCAGATAGGCATTGGCGTCGATACAACCGCTGCGCACCAGGGCCAAGGCGTCGTAATAAGACATCGCCAGTTATACTCAGCTAATGCCAAATTTTCGGTTTCCTCACCGACCGGTTATTTCAAAAT
>JADNEJ010000402.1 GCA_016292295.1 Candidatus Thiodictyon intracellulare | reverse complement strand
GGCGGCACGCAGCTCGGCGAGTTGTTCGGTGGAGAGGGTCTAGTCGAGCATAGGGTCAATAGTATATTGACGTCGGCCAGTTACGCTAGGGTCCTGAGCGAAAATCTCAGATGAGACGTGTATATCTGCCTCCGGCGGGCCTGACGAGACTCTCGCCGACTCGCGATTATGGAGCCGGTCGCCGACGGAACGCAAACCCGTGCTGCAATCACCGTTAAACTGGCCGATACTGTATATAATAACAGTTATCGACCAAGCAAGCCCGATCTTGACCTCGACCCCGGCCTACGCCGAACTCCTCTGCCGCTCCAATTTCTCCTTCCTCCAGGGTGCCTCGCATCCGGAGGAACTGGTCCGGCGTGCTCATGAACTGGACTATGCTGCGCTGGCCCTGACCGACTTGTGCTCGCTCGCGGAGATGGTGCGCGCCCACGCGCAGGCGCGCACCCTGGGGCTGCACCTGATCATCGGAGCCGAGCTGCGGGTGGAATCCGGCCCGCGCCCGGCGGCACTCGCGATGGATCGGGACGGCTGCGGGAACCTCTCGCGCCTGATCACAGCGGCGCAGCGACGCTCGCCTAAGGGTACGAACCGGCTCCTGGCGGCGGACCTGACGGGCTGTCTGCTGGTCTGGCTGTCGGATGGAGGAGTCAGCGATACGGATCAGCGGGAACAGGGCGAGTGGCTGAAGGGCCTGAGCGACGGACGGCTCTGGCTCGGCGTGGTCCAGCAGCGCCACGGCGCCGACCTGGCCTGGCTTGCACGGCTGCGCCGTCTGGGGGCGGACCTGGAGCTCAAACTCAACGCCTGCGGGGAAGCGGGGAAGCGGCGAAGCGGCGATGCACACCGCGAATCGGCGACCGCTCTTGGATGTGCTCACCGCTATCCGGCTCGGGGTACGAGTGGACCAGGCCGGCGAGGCCCTGGCCAAGAACCGGGAGAATCACCTGCGCACTCGCGCGGATCTCGCGCGCTTCTACACGCCCGACCTGTTGGCGCAGACCCTGAAACTGGCCGCCGCCTGCCGCTTTTCACTGGACGAGCTGCGCTACGAGTACCCGGACGAGCTGGTCCCGGCGAGCGTCACCCCCGCGGCCTATCTGAGGCGCTTGACCGAGGAAAGCGCCGCCGCCCGCTGGCCAGACGGCTGCCCGCCCCGGGTGCACGACCAGATCGAGCACGAGTTGGCCCTGATCGCGGAGCTGGCCTATGAGCCCTATTTCCTCGCCGTCCACGACTTTGTGGTCGCCCGCGGCGAACTCTCGCGCCTGGTGCCAGTGGAGAACGCAGTCATGGCCGGGCGCACCGTGATCCAGTGGGACAAAGACGACCTCGATACCCTGGAGCTGCTGAAGGTGGACTGCCTGGCGTTCGGGATGCTCTTCGCCATCCACCGCGCCCTGGACCTGATCAACGCCTTCCGCGGAACCCACCTCAGCGTCGCGGCGATCCCGGCGGAGGACCCGCGGGTCTACGCTATGATCCAGTACGGCGAGACCACCGGGGTCTTCCAGATTGAGTCGCGCGCTCAGATGTCGATGCTGCCGCGTCTGAAGCCCGCCTGTTTTTGTGATCTCGTGATCGAGGTGGAGATCGTGCGCCCCGGCCCCATCCAGGGCGACATGGTCCACTCCTATCTGCGCGCCGACAGGGGCTGGAGCCGGTGAGCTATCCGTCCGAGGCGATCAAGGAAGTCCTGATACGGACGCTCGAGGTACCGATCTTCCAGGAGCAGGTGATCAAGGTGGCCACGGTGGCGGCGGGCTTCTCTTCAGGCGAGGCGGGCCAGGTGCGCCGCTCCATGGCCGCCTGGCGGCGGCGCGGCGGACTCGAGGCGCTGCGCGGGCGGCTGGTCGGCGGGACGCTGGAGCGCGGCTGTACGCGCGAGTTCGCCGAACAGGTCTATACACGTCTCATCTGGTATTATCGCTCAGGACCCTAGCGTAACCAGCCGACGTCGATATACTATCGTCCCTATGCTCGACTAGA
>JADNEJ010000450.1 GCA_016292295.1 Candidatus Thiodictyon intracellulare | reverse complement strand
GGCACCGCCGTGGCGTCATGCGCGGGGCCGTCGCCCGACTGCAAAAATGGCCAAAATCGAGCTAAAATGGCCAAAGTCGAGCACAAGCGCCCCGGTCTGGTTAGCGCTTCTTGGGCGGCATCAGGTCCGTGGCGGACCCATGGGCCATCTCGGCGGCCAGTCCAATGGTCTCGTTCAACGTCGGGTGCGGGTGGATGGTGAGGGCCAAGTCCTCCATGTCGGCGCCCATCTCAAGCGCCAGCACGGTCTCGCCGATCAGTTCACCCGCGTTCACGCCGACGATGCCGGCGCCCAGAATGCGATGGGTCTGGGGGTCGAACAGCAGCTTGGTCAGCCCTTCCTCGCGGTGGATGCCGAGCGCCCGGCCGCTCGCGGCCCAGGGGAAGACGCCCTTGTCATAGGCGATGCCCTGCTTCTTGGCCTCGGTCTCGGTCAGTCCCATCCATGCGATCTCGGGGTCGGTGTAGGCGACGGAGGGGATGGTCAGGGGGTCGAACAGGGCCGGCAGGCCGGCAATCACTTCGGCCGCGACCTTGGCCTCGTGGGTCGCCTTGTGGGCCAGCATGGGGTTGCCCACGACGTCGCCGATGGCGTAGATGTTGGGCACATTGGTGCGCATGTGGCCGTCGACCGGGATGAAGCCCTGAGCGTCCACGGTGACGCCGGCCGCCTCGGCGTTGATCAGCTTGCCGTTGGGGCGGCGCCCGACCGCAACCAGGACCCGGTCGTAGGTCTCCTCCCCCGGGTGCTTGCCCTCGAAGACCACCTTGATACCCGCGGCGGCGGCGTCCATGCGTGCGACATTGGTTTCCAGCAGGATGCGCTCATAGCGCGGCTTGACGACCTTCTCAAGCACCCGCACGAGATCCAGGTCGCAGCCGGGGATGAGTTGGTCCTGTAGCTCCACAACATCAATGCGCGAGCCGAGCGCGGCATAGGCGCTCGCCATCTCCAGACCGATGATGCCGCCGCCGACGATCAGCAGGCGCCCCGGGATGTCGCGAATCTCCAGAGCCTCGGTGGAGTCCATCACTCGCGGGTCCTCGTGGGGGAAGCCGGAGATGCGCACCGGACTTGAGCCGGTAGCGATGATGCACTGGTTAAAACTCACCGTGACCCGGCCCCCCCGGGTCTCGACGCTGAGACGCCGCTGGCCCTCGAAGCGCGCGCTGCCGGTGAAGATCTGGATCTTGCGCTGCTTGGCGAGCGCGGCGAGTCCCCCGGTGAGCCGGGTGACCACCTGTTCCTTGCCGGCGCGCATCTTATCCAGATCGATCGCGGGGGGTGCGAAGGTCACGCCCATCACGCCCAGGGCCTTGGCCTCCTCGATGATGGCGGCGGTGTGCATCAGGGCTTTGGAGGGGATGCAGCCGACGTTGAGACAGACCCCGCCCAGGACGCCGTAACGCTCGATCAGGACCACGCGCTTTCCCAGATCCGCGGCGCGGAAGGCCGCGGTGTAGCCCCCGGGTCCGCCACCGATGATCGCAATCTCAGTGCTGATGTCCTGGCCCTGATCTTGGCCAGGTTTTTCTGCTGGGGTGGATTCGCTCATGGTTGCTCTGCTTGGATTTAAGGTTGATCCGGGGTCCGTGCGCCGTCGCGGCGCGACCTCAGCCCAATGCTAACCGATGGGGCACCGCCTGGGGGAAGCGATGTGTTTCGGCGGACCTCTGGTATAGTCTTGACTCCTTTTGTGCGCTTTTGTGCGCGGTGCAATTCACTCGACTTTGGCCATTTTAGGCGATCCCGATCATCGTGCCAGCCGCGCTCGGCAATCGCGCGGCCAGGGTCCGCGCGGCGGACCCTGGGGGACCACGGAGCCAACCCGTCCGGTCCGCTACGCAGCCCGGCGCGGCGGCTCGGCACGCCGCGCGACACTGCTCAGGCAGTCGCGGCCAGTTGCGCGAGCATGCACTCCCAGGCGGGGCGGGAAATTACCCCCTGATCCGCGAGCGAGTTGACGTCATTCCCCTCGGCCAAAATGGTGCGGCGCAC
>JADNEJ010000356.1 GCA_016292295.1 Candidatus Thiodictyon intracellulare | reverse complement strand
GGTCTGTCTGGCGTGGAACCTGAAACGGATGGCCGTATTACGTCTGCAGTCAGGGCAACATCGCGGAAAACTGCGTTTCTAGCCGAAAATCGTCTCTTTTTGTGCGACAAAAGTCCATCCAAGGGCCTCAGGCGGTGGTGCCGGTCGCTAAGTCCGACAGTCTGCTAGACTCCCCTGCAACTCGCGGCCGTGCTGTTCCATACTCATGTCCACAAAGATGATCTGATCATACCCATGTTGAGCGGGATGAAGCAGGTCACGGCGCCGAGCGCACGGGGGGCAATGAGCATGATTCAGTGAACCAGATTGAGTGGCACGTCGGTGAACTGCTGGGGTTCCTCGCCGAACATTGCCATAAGAGGTAATACCCCTTGCGTCAAGAAACGCTTGAAAATAATAAGGTTGTCAATGCTGATCGCGGCCGGCGAGCCGAGCCAGGCACCGCAGTCGGCGTAACCATTTAGCCCCCCTGGTTGCCAAGTAGCCGTAGCGGGTCGCTTCGATCAGATGACTAGTGAGGGCAACGGTGAGCCTTGAAATCCTTGGCGCCGCTGGCGGATCACCTCGGCCAGAGACGGCCAGGGCGAGACGGCGCGTTGGCGACAGGTCTCGATGATGCTGGCCAAGTGGGCGAAGGCGCGGGTGCCCTGCGCGGTGCGAGTCCTCATGCCGATGCGGCGGGCGATGGCCCAGTGGTGCCGGGCGCGCTCGGCCTTGTTGTTGGTCAACGGCAGCTTCGGATGGTCGAGCACCACCATGTAGCAGCTGCACATAGTTATAAAATCAATTTTTTATGCTGAATCTGGCGGTAACTTAGTGCGATTCGGGCGGGTGGGCGCCGGGATCTCCCAGATTTCGGTGAGAAACCCCGCTGCCGGGGCTGGCTCAGAATCGGAAAATCGTAGCCAAGTCACTGAATAAATAGCCATGTGCGTTTGCTACATAATGCCGCACTTGGCCAGCATCATCGAGACCTGTCGCAAACGCGCCGTCTCGCCCTGGTCGTATCTGGCCAAGGTGATCCTGATCGGTGCGACCTGCTACGGCTACTTGGCAACCAGGCGGGGCTAAACGGTTATCGCCGACTTCGATCAGAACGGTGACGGCCGCATGACCTCCGAGGAGTTCCAGGCCGGACGCCAGGCGCGCATGCGGGGGCGCCCCGAGGGGGGCTGGTCCCGGCGGTGGTATGGGGCCTGGACCCGGCATGGGCATGGGCCGCAACAAGCCAGCCTTCGCCGAGTTTGACCTCAGCGGAGATAGCACCCTGATCGAAACGGAATTCTATGAGGCGCGGGCCAAGCGCATGGCGGTACGGACGGCCCAGGGGTATCCGATGCGCAATGCCGGCAAGGCACTCGCTTTCAGTGCCATCGACGCCGATGACGCCGACGGCAATGGTCAGGTGACTCCGGATGAGTTCGCCGTCGGCCAGGCCGCGGCCGCGCATCGCGGGCAAATGATGTAGCAACCTTGATAAGTGCCTCAGCAAAAACGTTTGTAATAAATCGGATAGATTGCTAATAAATTGATTGTCTTATCAGGTTCAGGTCTTTAAATCAGTAGATTAGTTAGTTGAATGTTAATTTTATTCCTGTATAATGGCAATATTGCGTTACTTAATTGTGAAAATTTCGCAATTTAATTTCATGAAGGTGATAAAAATGCGACACATTTTTTATAATAGCGACATAAGTTAGATCAGATGAAATTCAAAGATATTCTCGAATTCAAAGATATTCTCGTATAGTCAGCTGCACGCTATTGATATAATTTAATTAAGGCGAATTATTAATACTAAAGAATATGGATCGCAGGAGGTACACAATCGCTCGCACGTAATAATTATTCTTTTTCAAGATCATAAGCCATTTGAAAATGGCGTAAGTTTTTTTAATGTTCGTATTAATAAAATATACACGTATCATCTGAGATTTTCGCTCATGACCTTAGCGTAACCGGCCGACGTCGATATACTATCGTCCCTATGCTCGACTAGACCCTC
>JADNEJ010000585.1 GCA_016292295.1 Candidatus Thiodictyon intracellulare | reverse complement strand
AGACGATGGCCAAGCCTTTCCGCTGGACATACCAGGGCAAGCCGCTGGCAGCCTAACCGGAAGTGGTCCGAGTGATTGCATCGCGAGGTACTAGTGCGAAAATTAATTTATTGAGGGGACTGACCGGGAAACCAAGACCTCCCTCGGCGCACCCGGCCGCAAAGTGCGAGTTGTGCCCTCAGCATCCCTTCTTAATTTGCGTTCATTTGCGGACCGCATTTTTTAGATGCCGGCCGCCGCGCGCAGGGCCTCGGCCTTGTCGGTGCGCTCCCAGGTGAAGCCCGGTTCGCTGCGCCCGAAGTGGCCGTAGGCAGCGGTAGTGCGGTACTTGATCAGGTCCTTATTGTCCAAGTTGAGCATGCGGATGATCCCGTAGGGACGCAGATCGAAGTGCTCGCGGATCAGTTCGATGATCCGGTGCTCGCTGACGTTGGCTGTGCCGAAGGTATCGATCGACACCGAGGTCGGCTCAGCCACACCGATCGCATAGGAGACCTGGATCTCGAGCTTGTCCGCCAGGCCCGCGGCGACGATATTCTTTGCCACATAGCGCCCGGCATAAGCGGCAGAGCGGTCCACTTTGGACGGGTCCTTGCCGGAGAAGGCGCCGCCCCCGTGACGGGCCATGCCGCCGTAGGTGTCGACGATGATCTTGCGCCCGGTCAGCCCGCAGTCACCCACAGGGCCGCCGATCACGAACTTGCCGGTGGGGTTGATGTGGTAGCGGGTGTCGGCCTTGAGCCACCCGGTATCGCCCAGTACGGGCTTGATGATCTCCTCCATCACCGCCTCTTGCAGCGTCGTCAGGCTCACGTCCCGACTGTGCTGAGTGGAGAGCACCACGGCCTGGATCGCCACCGGCCGGTCGCCCTCGTAGCGGAAGGTGATCTGAGACTTGGCGTCCGGACGCAGCCAGGACAGGGTGCCGTTCTTGCGCACCTCGGCCTGCCGCTTGCAGAGCCGGTGGGCATAATCGATCGGGGCCGGCATCAGGAGATCCGTCTCGTTGGTGGCGTAGCCGAACATCAGCCCCTGGTCGCCGGCCCCCTGGGCTTCCTCGGTCTTCCGGTCGACGCCCTGATTGATGTCCCGGGACTGCTCGCCCAAGGCCACCAGCACACCGCAGGTGTGACCGTCGAAGCCGACCTCGGAGTTGTCGTAGCCGATCTCGTTGACGACCTGGCGCACGACCCGCTCGTAGTCGATCTTGAGATCCGCATCGGTTAGGGTGATCTCGCCCGCCAGCATGACGAAGCCGGTCTTCACCAGGGTCTCGCAGGCCACCCGCGCCTTTGCGTGGTTGGGGTCGCGACGGTAGATCTCGTCCAACACCGCGTCGGAGATCTGATCCGCCATCTTGTCCGGATGGCCCTCGGAAACTGACTCGGAGGTGAAGATGTAGTCTTTTCTCATGGCCTTTTGGAACGCCGACGGTGGGCTGGTGTGATGGATACTGAAGTTTCCGGGTTCTGAAACCCCCGCAGGGCCAAACACTTGGAGTCGTGAGTTTTCGTAGGGGTTTACGTGGATCTCCGCAAACCGCTCGAAAATCTTCCCACCGCTACTCCCCGCCCCTCCGGTGCCCCCCCTGGAAAAGCAGGAAACTTCAGATGGATAAAGCCGATAATCATAACGCTTCGACCGCCGAGTTCCTAGCCCCCGCCGCACCGACTGCGCGACGAGTCAGGGCGTTTGAGCCAGGTCAGGCAGAGGCGACGGTCGGTCGTCGGTCTGCCCAGTGCTCGCGCACCGGCCACGCCGGGGATAAGGCCATGCCGGGAAAACCCCGGACACGCTGAAACTAAAACCATCATTGAGCAGCGCCACCACCGTCACCCGCCGTTTGACAAAAAACGCCATGGCAGCGCGTCAGCTCGACTTTGGCCATTTTTGCAGCCGGGCGACGGCCCCGCGCGTGACGCCAAGGCGGTGCCGACGCGTGCGCTGAGCAGGGGGGTTGCCGCGGCCGCTCGTCGCGGTCAGGCGGCACCCGCCAGTGGCCGTGGCACGCGAGGACACGCAGGA
>JADNEJ010000417.1 GCA_016292295.1 Candidatus Thiodictyon intracellulare | reverse complement strand
ACGCTGGTCTGCCTGGCGTGGAACCTGAAACGGATGGCCGTATTACGTCTGCAGTCAGGGGAACACCGCGGAAAACTGCGTTTCTAGCCGAAAAGAGTCTCTTTTTGCCACAAAAGCCCGTCCAAGGTCCTAAGGCGGTGGCGCCGGTCGCTAAGTCCGACAGGCTGCTAGTAGAGCGCCGTCATCATCCGTGCCCGGAAGCGGCTCACCAGTTCGCTCTGGCCACCCAACAGGTCGAAGGCCGCTACCATGCCCTTGCGTGCGGCGTCGTCCCCATAGATGCGGTCGCGCTTCATCAGGGTCAGAAGCCCCTCCAAAGCACCCTCGAAATCGCCGGCCAGCAACCGGTGGGCGGCGAGTAGATAGGCGGCCTCGCTGTCGTTGAGGTCGGCCGCCAGTCGCCGGGTCAGGTCCGTGGGGGAGGGAGCGCCGACCAGGGCCTGCGCGAAGCGCAACTGCCCGCGCAGGGCCGCCACCTCCGGGTCCTGGGCGAGTTCGATCGGCAGGCGCTCCAAGAGGGCCGCGGCGCCGGTCAAGTCGCCCTGCGCCGTCGTGAGCTGGACCTGCGCCAGAGCTACCCGGGCGTTAGCCGGGTTCTGCGCCTGCGCCTGCTCGATCAGGGCCGCGGCGCGCTTCAAATCGCCGGCTGCCATCAGGTCCTGGGCATGGGCCAGCAGCCCGTCCCCAGCGTGCGGCAGGTGCCGGTCCAGGAACTCGCGTACCTGCGCCTCCGGTAGAGCGCCCATGAACTGGTCCACCACCTGGCCGGACTTGAACAACTGCACCGTGGGGAGGTTGCGGATACCGAAGTGGGCAGCCAGCGCCTGCTCCTCCTCGGTGTTGACTTTGGCCAGAATAAACTTGCCGGCGTAGGCGTCCGCGAGCTTAGCGAGCACCGGCATCAGTCCCTTGCAGGGGGCGCACCAGTCGACCCAGAAGTCTACGAGGACCGGGCGGTCAAAGGAACCATCGATCACCACCGACTCGAAGTTCGCGGCGGTGACGGTGACGACATAGGGGGATTGGGCCATGGGCTGGGCTCCAGGGCTGGTGATTTGGTCTATTCGACGCAAAATAGGTGTCAGCGTCGGGGGAATCAAGCTCCAGGGCCCGAGGGCACCCGCCGGTGCGCGTGCCGCCCGTCGCGCGCTCCCGTGTCGGGGTCTGCCGTGCGGAGCGAGGCCGTGATCATCGTTCCGGCCGCCCCGGGCCGGAGTCCAAGGCTTCAGCCTTGGACTCCAGGAGGTGGCTGCTGGCCGGAACGATGATTGAGGCCCGGACCGAGGCCCCGCCGGGCTGCGCGCACCACCCTGATCGACCCGTTACCCGAGGAATAACCCATGTCCGAGAGTCTCCACATCATCTGCCCCGCCTGTGACGCTATCAACCGGGTCCCCGGCGCGCGCCTGGGGGCGGACCCCAAGTGCGGCCAGTGTCACCGCCCGCTCTTCACCGGTGCCCCGGTCGCCCTGGACGAGGCCCGCTTTGCCCGCTTCCTGACCCGCGACCAACTGCCCCTGCTGGTGGATTTCTGGGCGCCCTGGTGCGGCCCCTGCCGCGCCATGGCTCCCGCCTTCGAGTCTGCCGCCCGCGGTCTGGAGCCCGCCTTCCGGCTCGCCAAGGTCAATACCGAAGAGGCCCAGGGGCTCGGCGCTCGCCTGGGGATTCGCAGCATCCCGACGCTCGCCCTGTTCCACGGCGGCGCCGAGGTGACGCGCACCGCCGGTGCCATGGATGCCCACAGTATCGTCACTTGGGCCAGGCAGCACGGCTGAAGGGATTCCACGGCCGTGCGTAATCCGGCCAGGACGTTGACCAGCTCGACACTCATATCTGGCTGTGGTGGATCAATCGCGATAAGGTCCAACTGAAGTCGGCATGGACCGCGCGCATCGACAGCGCCGAGCCGCTTGGTGTCTCCGCGATCTCCTGATTTGAAGCGGCATTATGTAGCAACTGCAGATAGTTATCGAATCAATTTGTTACGCAGAATCTGGCAGCAACTCAGTGCGATGCGGGCGGGTGGG
>JADNEJ010000383.1 GCA_016292295.1 Candidatus Thiodictyon intracellulare | reverse complement strand
GGCGAGTTGTTCGGTGGAGAGTGTCTAGTCGAGCATAGGGACGATAGTATATCGATGTCGGCCGGTTACGCTAGGGCTATGAGCGAAAATCTCAGATGAGACGTGTATACATCCACCCCGCCATAATAGAAGCCCATCCAGTCCGGACGCGGCAGCAGGACCTGGCCCATATACAGGGTGCGCATCCGCGGCTGGGTCAGCAGCCGCTCACCCAGCGTGAAGTCGCGCCCCGCATAGGCTGCCAGGACCAGCAAGGCGATGCCTACCAACCCGAAATAGGTCGCGAGCAGGTGTTTGGTGTGCGCCGTGCCACCCAGCCGGAACAGGACCAATTCCATGGTCAGTAACAGCAAGGGCAGCAGCGCCCCGTTCTCCTTGCAGAGAAAGGCCAGAGGCGGCAGCACCAGCAGGAGCCAGACCAGCTCCAGAGGCCTCGCCGGGGTCTACCCGCCAACTCGCGCACCCGCCTCGGGCATGCCGCCGCAGGGCCGCCACGCTGAGCAGCGCTCTGATGAGCAGCGCGCTGAGAAGGGTCATGCGCTGCACCACATAGGCCACCGTGCTGACCTGGAGCGGATGCAGCACCCACGCCAGCGTCACGACCAGCGCGAAGGTGTCGGATCGGCGCGCCCGCCAGCACCCGGACCAATAAGAAGATTAGGGTTCCGGTCGCCAGATGCAAGCCGAGATTCACCAATTTGAAGCCGAACGGGTTAGTCCCGGCGAGCGCGTTCAAGGCGAAGCTCGCCATTGCGAGCGGTCGGCCGGGAACATTGCCGAGCATGATCAATTGCTCGCGCCAGCCGTTGCCCAACAGGGCCGACAGTCCCTTGGCGTGCATGGTGGCGATCGGACCCTGCAACTGGCCGTCGTCGTAGAGCCAGGGGCCATTCAGGGTCGGCCACTAGGCCAAGGTTCCCAGGCCCCAGATCAGGAGCAGGACCGACCAGGTCGGGAGCGGTCCCGACCAACGGGACCTCGCCTGGTCAGGCCCGGCGGCAACAGTGGTCGTCATCTGGTGCAGTTCCCATGAAAAGCGGACGATCTCGCGCGAAGCGGCTAAAACATGATAGTTGTCAAAGTCTGGAGTCGCGCGTTCGCCTCCAGGTTGCCGTCGGTCGTGGCGAGACTGCTGGCCCCGATTTCGATCGCCACCGCCAGATGGAGTGAAGCGCCGGCTCGCCGTCTACTCCTTGCGTCCCGTGTCAGGCGCGCGGCTTGCGCAAAGGCACTGCGACTCGCCGGTACGAGCCGCAACCCTGCGCCGCAGAACGCCTCGAACTTTTCCCAGGCAGTTTGCGCCTGCTCCGCTGAAATTTCCGCGCGACACACCTTGATCGACAAGGCGCTCGTCAGTTCGGTGCAGATCCAGTCAGCGGATACGACGACATCGGTGCAGGCTGTGAACCACTCCTCGACCGCGTCGCTGATCGGCTCCGGAACGAACAACAGCACGGCGGCGCTGGTGTCGAGATAGATCATCAGTAGCGATCCTTCTGCCGCATCGACTCAACAACTGGCCGGGTCATCGGTATCTCGGCGCGCAGGGCTCTGACCCGTCGCAGGGTCGCAGGAAGTCCTCCTTATCGAAGATCTGGGTGGAGATCAACCGCATCTCCCCCACGGGGGTCATTTGCGCATCTAATTCGTCTTCCTCCTTTAGTCCCGCCGTCCAAATCCACTCCATCGGCAGCCGCACGGCCAGGTTATTGCCACATTTCACAAGATGTATTTTCATCTCGGCCTCTGCCTAGATATACGTCTCTCATGTGAAATTCCTGTTTAGTCGCGGTGGGGGTCTTGATCATAATTCCGCCCACCTTGTTCAGTCCCTACGTCGCAGATCACTTGCATAACATAGTGTTACGCGCGCAAACCCACATGGGCCGGCCGGCCTTGAGCGGATTTGTAATCAAGGCCCGGCTGGCCGACAGAGTAGGTTGCCGAAGTCCTGCTGATCGACTTCAACACCATGCGCGACCATTTTCGGCGCTATCAGCAGGGCGGTCTGCCCGGTTTGTTGCACAT
>JADNEJ010000527.1 GCA_016292295.1 Candidatus Thiodictyon intracellulare | reverse complement strand
AGATCCGCCAGCGCCTTGCCCAACAACGCCCGCGCCTGCGCGGGCGTCTCCAGATAGGCTTGTCTGAGGCCGTGATCGCTTAGGTGCATGGTAGTGGCGTGGCGGCGCTTGCTCGATCTCGCTTAGTGGGTTGTGCCATATTCTGGCGCGGCCGTCGAGCTGTGTCGCGTAGGCTTATGATCGCCGACGAGGGCTAAGAACATGAGGGGCTAAACGGCTGCCTCACGCCAAGGCGCCAAGCTCGCGAAGAACAATAAGGTAGGCAAAATCACCAAATCACCCGCCGGATGACTGGCCTAAGGCAGATAGGGTTATTAAAAACATGGCATTATGTAGCAGCTGCACATAGTTATCGAATCAATTGGTTACGCAGAATCTGGCGGCAACTCAGTGCGATGCGGGCGGATGGGCGCCGGGATCTGCCAGATTTCGGTGAGAAATCCGGCTGCCGGCGCTGGGTCAGAATCGGGAAGTCGTAGCCAAGCAACTGAATAAATAGCCATGTGCGTTTGCTACATAATGCCGGAAAAATCTTGGCGAGCTTGGCGCCTTGGCGTGCGAACTACTCTTTCCAGGGTCACGCGAACCTCACCCCGGCTAGTCGTTCCGACGTCTCCCATAGGAGGGCAGCGACTGAGCCGTCCAGCGCCTGAGCAGGCATCTTGGCCGTTCCTGGTGGGCCCTTGAGTTCGCGCCACCCCGTCGGCCCGTAGAACCCTCCGCCGTGCGCATCCGGTGAGGTCGCGGCGAACAGGATCGGCAATGCGGCTCGCTCGGCCGCCGGGCTGAGCGGAAGCAAGAGCGGCTTCGTGATCCGCCATAGCGCCCTTAGTAAGCCGCGTGAGGCGGGTCCGTTGCTGATAATGTCAGTGCGAGCATAGCCCGGATGGGCCGTTATGCCATCGATCCCCCAGCCTGCGGCCTCGCTGCGACGCTGCAATTCCACTGCGAACATCAGCAGCGCCAGCTTGGTCATGCCATAGGTCTGGAACGGGACATAGGTGAGTTCAGACTGCAGGTCGTTGAAATCGATCGAGTCCAGGTTCGCCGCCAGGCTGCTGACGTTGACCACGCGAGCGCCGGGAACCAAACGCAGCAGCGGCAGCAGCCGGGCCGTCAGGGCAAAATGGCCGAGATAATTAGTGGCGAACTGCAGTTCAAAGCCGTCGATCGTCAATTGCCGCTCGGGCGGTGCCATGACCCCGGCATTGTTGACGAGCAGGTCGATACCCCGCCCCGCATCGAGCATCTGCTGCGCAAAGGCGGCGACCGAGGCGAGCGAGGCCAGGTCGAGCCGCTCGAAGCGCACTGTTGCACCAGGATGAGTGGCGCGCAGGCGTGCCAGCGCGTGAGTGCCCTTGCGCTCGTTGCGGCCCGCCAGCACAAGCTCGGCACCAGCCGCCGCCAGTGCGAGTGCCTTCTCATAACCGAGCCCACCGGTGGCTCCGGTGACGACGGCAAGCCGCCCATTTTGCGACGGGATGTTGACGGTAGTCCAGCCCATCGTGCCTGACCCTCCAGAGAAAACTAGTTGTCTCGCAAACCCTTGGCCGAGTCTCGACGACCCCAATCCTGCCAGCGTTGCCGCAGATCGACGAGGTGTATGGCGAGCGCGGCAAGCAGAAAGAATGACACCCACTCCCAGGCGGCGCCGCTGAGGGCCGCGCGCGCGGCCAGCAACAGACAACTGCCGGGGGCGAGGATGAGCAGGGTTCCGAGCGGCGGCACTGGACACCGCCCCATCCGCCACAGCACCATGAGCCCGATCGCCTCCAGGCCGATCAGAAACAGGACCAGGTCGATGCTGTGCCCGCTTGCAAAAAATTCAGCCATGGTTCGCCTCTTCTACCTTGTAAGTGATCATTTTGCCGAGACGATACCGGGCAGGTACCCCAAGTCACCGAATGCAGAGACGCACCTGCGCGGCCAGCTTGGTGCACACCAAGCGCTCCGATGCTGGTCGTCTCGCCGTGGGGAAAAACCCAGCCGGCCTTGATCATAACTCCGCCCACGCCCGTCACGCCGCCACCAGCGTCAGAGCA
>JADNEJ010000190.1 GCA_016292295.1 Candidatus Thiodictyon intracellulare | reverse complement strand
GTCGTCTTTCATTTCACGCCTAAACACTGTTCATGGCTGAATCAGATTGAAATTTGGTTCTCGATCTTGGCCCGCAAAGTTATTCGACGAGAAAATTTTCTTTCGGTCGAAGATCTATGCGATAAGATCAAAAAATTCATCGACTACTTCAATGAGACGATGACCAAGCCTTTTCGCTGGACATACCAGGGAAAGCCGCTGGCAGCCTAGCCGTAAATGATCCGAGCGATTCCATCGCTAGGTATTAGTAGCGGTAATGGTCTGGCTTATATGGCCCATCCACCGACACGCCGATATAATCTGCCTGGGTGCGGGTCAAGGTAGTGAGATGGACGCCGATCTTGCCGATGTGTAGACGCGCCACCTCTTCATCCAGGCTCTTGGGCAGGATATAGACCCCGACCGGATATTTGGCCGTGTGGGCATAGATCTCGATCTGGGCCAGCACCTGGTTGGTGAAGCTTGCCGACATGACGAAGCTCGGGTGGCCGGTAGCGCAGCCCAGGTTCACCAGGCGCCCCTGGGCCAGCAGGATGATCCGCTTTCCGTCCGGGAAGATGACGTGATCGACCTGGGGTTTGATCTCTTCCCATTCATACTTGCTGATGCCGGCCACATCGATCTCATTGTCAAAGTGACCGATGTTGCAAACGATGGCCTGGTCCTTCATGGCGGCCATATGGTCGTGGGTGATGATCCCCAGATTGCCGGTGGCGGTGACGAAGATGTCCGCGAGCGGGGCGGCCTCCTCCATGGTCACGACGCGGAAGCCCTCCATCGCCGCCTGCAGGGCGCAGATAGGATCGATCTCGGAGACCCAGACAGTGGCGCCTAAGCCGCGCAACGACTGGGCGCAGCCCTTGCCCACATCGCCGTAGCCGCAGACCATGCCGATCTTGCCGGCGATCATGACGTCGGTGGCACGCTTGAGGCCGTCCACTAGTGACTCACGGCAGCCGTAAAGGTTGTCGAACTTGGACTTGGTGACCGAGTCGTTTACGTTCATGCCGGGGAACAGCAGGGTCCCGGCGTTGGCCATCTCATAGAGACGGTGCACCCCAGTGGTGGTCTCCTCGGTGACGCCCTTGATGCCCGCCGCGGCCTTGTGCCAATGCTCCGGGTCGCGCTCGAAGGTGCGAGCGAGCAGGCCCAGGATCGCAGTCCATTCCTCGTTGTCATCTGCCGTAGGGGCGGGAACCGCGCCGGTCTTCTCGTACTCCACGCCCTTGTGGACCAAGAGCGTCGCGTCACCGCCGTCGTCCAGGATCATGTTGGGGCCGGCGCCGTCTGGCCAGTTCAGGACCTGCTCCGTACACCACCAGTATTCTTCTAGGGTCTCCCCCTTCCAGGCGTAGACCGGGATGCCCATAGCGGCAATGGCGGCCGCGGCGTGGTCTTGAGTCGAGAAGATGTTGCAGGAAGCCCAGCGAACCTGGGCGCCCAACGCGACCAGGGTCTCAATCAGGACCGCGGTCTGGATGGTCATGTGCAGGCTGCCGGTGATCCGGGCGCCGGCCAGCGGCTTGGTCTTGCCGAACTTCTTGCGCAGGGCCATCAGGCCCGGCATCTCGGTCTCGGCGATGCCGATTTCCTTGCGGCCCCAGGCGGCCAGGGACAGATCGGCGACCTTGTAGTCGGTGCACTCACTCATGGGTTTCGCTCCGGAGTTAAACGTGAGTGAGCGCCGTTGTGAAATCGACTCGGCCACCGAGCCTGGCCTGGACCGCCCCATCGCGTGGCACCAGGTCGCAACGCTCCTCGGTAGCGAGGTTTGGAAAATGATTATCCGCAGATGAACGCAAATTACACTAGTACATCGCAATGGAATTGCTCGGACCACTTCTAGTTAGGCAGCCAGCGGCTTGCCCTGGTATGTTCAGCGGAAAGATTTGGCCATTGCCTCATTGAAGTAGTCGATGAATTTTTTGATCTTATCGCATAGATTTTCGACCGAAATAAAATACCCTCGTCGAATAACTTTGCGGGCCAAAATCGAGAACCAAATTTCAATCTGATTCAGCCATGAACAGTGTTTAGGCGTGA
>JADNEJ010000045.1 GCA_016292295.1 Candidatus Thiodictyon intracellulare | reverse complement strand
GTGGCGGCGCTTGCCCGCTCTCGCTTAGGAGGTTGTGCCATATTCTGGCACGGCAGTCGAGCTGTGTCGCGTAGGCTTATGATCGTCCAAAATGGCTAAGAACAGAGGTGGCTAAATGGCTACGCAGCGCGTCCCCCCTTGCCGGTACCGTTCTGAGCGTAGAGGAGACTGGTCGGCGAGTCCTCGCCGGCAGCGACGACGAGCGCCGCTGGTTCGTCGACCCTTAGGGAGTACGAGCAGGATTATCTCTTCCCGGTGCAGACCGTGGTGCGCATCGATACCGCGATCGGCGAGGTCGTCGTGCGTGGCTGAGTGTTGGCGTCACGCAGATCGAGTGCCACCAGGTCGGCCGCCTTGCAGGGCTCAATGGACCCGGTCTCGCGCTCCAGGCCCAGGGCGCGCGCGCCGTTGAGGGTGGCCATGCGCAGGGCCGCTGCCGCCGGGAGCGCCGCGGCCGATCCCGCCACCCCCTTGGCGAGCAGGGCCGCGGTGCGCATCTCAGCGAGCAGATCGAGGTCGTTATTGCTGGCGGCCCCATCGGTGCCCAGCGCCACGTTCACGCCGGCCGCGAGCAACCAGGCGACCGGGCAGAAGCCACTGACGAGTTTGAGGTTCGACTCCGGACAGTGCACCACATGGGCCCCCGTGGCGGCCAGGTGATCGATCTCCGCGTCTTCCAGTTGGGTCATGTGTGCCGCCACTAGCCCGGGTCCGACAAGGCCCAGGACCTCCAGGCGGGTCAGCGGGCGCGCCCCGTGATCGCGCAGCGACGTGACCACCTCGTCGCGGGTCTCGTGCAAATGGATATGGACCGGGACCTCCAACTCGTCAGCCAGGGTGCGAACCCGCTCCAGGGGACCGTCGGAGACCGCATAGGGCGAGTGGGGGGCGAAGCCGATGCGGATCAGGGGATGGCCGCGGTAGTGTGCGTGCAGCGCCAGACCCTTAGTGATATAAGCGTCTGCGCCGTCCGCATAGCCGGTGGGAAGGTCCACCATGATCATGCCGATCACCGCCCGCATCCCGGCGTCCGCCGCCACCTGCGCGGTGACCTCCGGGTAAAAATACATGTCGTTGAAGCAAGTGACACCGCCGCGCAGCATCTCCAGCACGGCCAGCCGACTACCGTTACCGACGAAGCTCGGGTCTACCCAGCGCGTCTTTGTGGGCCAGATATAGTCGTGTAGCCAGGTCATGAGAGGCAGATCGTCGGCCAACCCGCGCATCAGGGTCATGGCCGCATGGGTGTGGGCGTTGACCAGACCTGGGATCAGCACATGGCCGGGCAGCTCGAGCACCCATGCGGCGATGATCGAACGGCGGGCCTCCGGGGCGAGCAGGACGGCGAGTATACGACCGTCCGCCACTGCCACCGCGTGGTCACGCAACTCGCGGCTCTGCGTGTCCACGGGGAGCAGCCATTGGGGAATGATCAGGAGGTCGGCGTGCATGGGTCCGGCATTATGTAGCAAACGCAAATGGATATTTATTCAGTGACTTGGCTACGATTTTTCGATTCTGAGCCAGCCCCGGCAGCCGGATTTCTCACCAAGATCTGGGAGATCCTTGCGCCCACCCGCCCGCATCGCACTGAGTTGCCGCCATATTCTGCGTAACAAATTGATTCGATAACTATGTTCAGCTGCTACATAATGCAGCATGGGTCGGGGCCTATGGCAGCGGGTGCGAATCGGCGACGGTAACCGCCATCATCCTACCCGTAGCTCTCATGGAAACCAATCCTGCCGCGGTTCCGGCGCGAAACCCATGGCCGGCGCCTCGGCAAGGAGGTTGATTGCTGGTTGTCGTTGCGTCCTGCCCAGCCTACCGATTGGGCCTGAGCCGAGCGCGCTGGTACGCCGCACCGGCGCAGCCTTCTCCCGGCCGCGCTCGCCTTTGGAGCGGGGGAGGCGATGCCGGCGCCGGGGTGGGCGGTGCCGATTCCGCCGGTGCTCGTTTGAAAAACTCGCTGTCTTTGGGCACCAAGCCCAATTTCGCTTGACGCCCTCATCTCGACTTTGGCCATTTTTGCAGTCGGGCGACGGCCCCGCGCGTAACGCCACGGC
>JADNEJ010000648.1 GCA_016292295.1 Candidatus Thiodictyon intracellulare | reverse complement strand
TAGCGACAGGGTTCGGGCGGCGGCCGACAGGAGGAAGTGGGATCCGGGCATGAGGAGGCGTTTCGGTTCGTGGACGATGGTCGCAGTATGTCGCAGTATGCGCAGGAGGCGGCTCAAACCGTGAGCCTGCCGCCTAAGTCGTTGACGAAAAAACCGTGTGCGGTTGCTACATAGTGCCGCAGATGAGTGCGATCGGGGCGGTGTGGTCACCGCGGACCTGGGCCAGAACCGCGTCGGCGAAGCCGTCCGGTCTCTTGGGGTCTTGCATCGTAATACGCGCGGCGCCCTCGGAAATCCCGGTCTGGCGCCATTCCGCGAGGGTGCGGATGCCGGCCTTGATCACAAATCCGCCCAAGGCCGGCCCATGTGAGTTTGCGCGCGCAAGACCATGTTCTGCAAGGGAGCGGCGACGCCGTGACTGAACAAGGTGGGCGGAATTATGATCAAGGCCCGGATGTCGCTCAGGGTGAGCGCGCCGGCCTTGGCTTGGTCATAGGTCGCTGCAGCGGTAAGGGTGGGGCCGGGCTGCGCGAGGCAGGCGCAGAGCATGAGGACCGTCGCCATGGCGAGCGCAGGCAATCGCAAGCAATGAGACACGGCCCTATCTCCATCGGCGTAGAGGCATGCCGTGCCGGCGGGTCGCTACGCTGGTTATAATCGCAACGGGCTAAGCCTTCCGGCGAGGTTTGCGCGCCGGAGGGCTCAAGAGTTATTTCCTTATGTCAGGGGGGGGCTTCGCGCCCCGGCCGGACCAGCGCTTGGAGCTAGCCCTTGGAGCCCAGGCGCAGGCCGCCGTGGATGAAATACACGTCGCCGCTGAGCGCCTCATTACAATAGATGTCCGCGACCAGTTGAGCCACTTCCTCGGGTTCGATCAATCGGCCGATGGGAATGTCCTGAAGGATCTTGTCCAGGGCTTGTTGATTCATATTCTTCACCATCGGCGTGCCGACATAGCCCGGGGCCACGGCGACGCAACGGATCTGATTGGAGAGACCGCGACGGAAGAATTCCGCGGTGATCACCTTGGGCATCACCGACATGGCGGCCTTGGTGGAGGAGTAACTGATCTGGCCGGCCGTACCCAGCGAGCCGATGGAGGAGACCAGACAGATGAGTCCTTTGCACTTGTTGTCGATCATGCGTGCGGCACATTCGCGCACGGTCAGGAAGACGCCGTTCAGGTTGATGTCGATGACCTTCTTGAAGTCGTCGAAGGAGAGCTTACGTGTGACCTTGCCGGTTTCCCGGTCCGGGGCGACCATCATGCCGTCCTTGATGATGCCGGCAAAGGGAGCCACCAGATTGATGGCCCCGAATTTCTCGATGGAGGTATCGGCCAGCCGGGCGGTGTCCTCTTCGTTGGTGACGTTACCGACGACCGTGACGACTTCACCACCCATCGCCGCGAGTGCCGCTGCGGCCTTCTCCAAGGGCTCCTGCGCCACGTCGGCCAGAACCACCTTGCCGCCGTTCTTGACCCAGTGTTCGGCCAGGGCAAATCCGATGCCGCCGCCGCCGCCGGTGATGACCGCTACCGAACCTTTGATTTTCAACATGTCGTTAACCTCCGCGTTGCTTCTTGATGATAGATGCGCCGCCCCATTCCGAGGCAGCGTCCGTTTGTAATCGGTGCCGGGGCAGCTGCCGCGCGAGGGTCATCGCCATCTCCGCCGCAACGACCGACGCGGCGAAGGTCCCTTCTGGGACGCTCCCAGGACACTCGCAGTATAGCGGAAGCCTCCCCGTTCGTCCCCGGAAGATGAAAGTCCCTCGTGAGAGCGGTTTGCTGCCTCGGGGGCGGGCGTCACGTCCACCCCCCGGTGAAGCGCTGGGTCCGGTGTCATGACCAGCCGTCTGCGCGGTCCCCGGCGGGTCGCCACCTACGCGGCGCGGAAAAATCGAAACTCGAGCGCCCGCTCGGTACTCGATTTTGGCCATTTTTGCAGTTGGGTGACGGCCCCGCGCGTGACGCTACGGCGGTGCCGACTGCCGACGCGTGCGCTGAGCAGGGGGTTTGCGGCGGCCGCTCGTCGCGGCCAGGCGGCACCCGCCAGTGGCCGTGGCACGCG
>JADNEJ010000518.1 GCA_016292295.1 Candidatus Thiodictyon intracellulare | reverse complement strand
AGCGTCTTGGTCTCGCCGCGATACCACTGAACCGTGGTTTCGGTGCCGTGCGTGCAATGTTCTCGCGCCTCCTCCAGGCGCGTGGCCAACTTGGCCAGGGATGGGCTCTTCTGCGGCTTGAGGCCACGCCGTCCCGGCGGCACCGGTGATGGCGGCGCGAACAGGCGCGCATCCAGGCACAGGCGTGAGATCAAGGCCGCCTGGGCGCTGATGCATTCCCAGCCCAGACGCACACAGGAATGGCTGCCGTCGCCGACCAGAACCCAGCGGCGACGTGTGAGCCCGCGCGCCACTAGCCGCATCATGACGACGGTCCAGTCGATGACGGTCCGGTGTGCCTTCCCCGCCGCGAGGTTGGCTCGTTGCGAGGGTGCCAGCAAGGTCACGAACGGCAACGCCCAGGCCCGCTGGCTCCAGGGCAAGGAGACGATTAAAGCCATGCAGACTCATTGCAAACCCAAACAGGTCACCACGCGACTTTTACTCGTGCGCACCGCATCGCGGTACATCCCCTTGGCGGCAATGTGCGCGCCCTTGCGCCGCTCCAGGGTCTCATCCACCACCACCAGGATCGACCAGCCGGGCGACAGCAGCGCAATCAGCAGTCTCAGCAAGATCTGCAACCCCTGCACTCCCGACCAGCGTCCCCGATTCAGGACCCGGTGGTAACGCTCAAACCGGGGCTCGTGTGCCAGCCCCATGACCCGCAGGACCGCGACCACCGTGCGCGGGCCTTGGGCCAGCAGCGTGCCGGTCACCAAGACCGGCACATGGCGCCAGGTCGGCGCGGTGAGCAGCGGCGCAAAGGGCAGCAGAGTCGGTACAATCGAGGCTGGCAGGAGGGGCATCCCTGAGTACGTCCGGTGTCTTGGTCGACCTTGGAACATACACTGTTGATGCTCCGCCTGCCTTCCCCTGCGTGTCCCCGCGTGCCACGGCCACTGGCGGGTGCCGCCTGGCCGCGACGAACGGCCGCCGCAACCTCCTGCTCAGCGCACGCGTCGGCACCGCCGTGTCGTCACGCGCAGGGCCGTCGCAGGGCCGTCGCCCAACTGCAAAAATGGCCAAAGTCGAGTTCGGGTCATCGCCTGAGGCGAGCAGGTGTGCGATGCCAGCATACTGACAAAGGTATTCGCGGCTGGGCCCCTTATTAGGCCTCGATCACCCGAAGACCGGCGACAACGTCGGCCGCGGCATCAGCCTGTTTTCAGGCTGACGGGCAGCGCCTATAATCGCAAAATATTAGAGATTACCGATACACTGAGGAGCATCCCATGCCGACCTACGACTACCGCTGCACCACCAACGGCCACGTGCTGGAGGTCAGCCACCGCATGAGCGAGAACTTAAGCACCTGGGGGGAACTGTGCCGCCAGGCCGGGGTCGAGACCGGAGATACCCCAGCGGAGGCGCCGGTCGAGCGCCTGGCGACCGGCGGCACCATCATCTCCAGCACCAGCCGGAGCAGCGGTGCGGCACCCATGCCGCCTTGTGCGAACAGCAGTTGCTGTCGGGGCGAGGTGTGCGGGATGCACTGATGGCCCCGGCCCTGAGGCAGGCACCGGGCCGGCGCTCGACAGCAACCGGCCTGGTCCCGGCCAACCCGGTCGCTGTGGGCCACCGTCGCTGCCCGGTCCGCTACCGTGGCAGTAACAGCGCATCATCAACTGGAGAAATCGCCATGAAATTCGATATCAAAAAATTCTTGAAGGTCAACATTAGCCAGAAGGATCGCGTGATCCGTGTGATCGTCGCCATCTTCCTCCTGATCGGCTTCTACAACGGCGACTTCCACAACTGGATTTTGGCGCTGATCGCCCTGGCGCTGCTCGCGACCGCCTGGTTCCGCTTTTGCCCTGCCTACCTAGTCGCCAATTTCGACAGCAACAAGCTGCAACCCCCGGTCGGCAGCTAGCAGGCGGTCGGACTTAGCGACCGGCGCCACCGCCTGAGGCCTTTGGACGAGCTTTTGTGGCAAAAAAGATACGGTTTTCGGCTCGAAACGCAGTTTTCCGCGCTGTTCCCCTGACTGCAGACGTAATACAGCCATCCGTTTCAGGTTCCACGCCAGGCAG
>JADNEJ010000547.1 GCA_016292295.1 Candidatus Thiodictyon intracellulare | reverse complement strand
CAGGAGCAAGTCAGTGTCGCGGTCCATCGGGTGGAAGCGGCGCATCGGCAGTAGCGCTCCGGCCATCGGGTGGCCATCGGGGTTGATCATGACAGTGTACCGGACCCGCCGCCCCGACGGGGCTCCGAAGTCCGACAGGCTGCTAGAGCGACGCCTCGGCGATACGCGCCTCGGCGTCCTTGTCGCGCTCGATCAGGGCATAGGCGGAGTGGTTGTGGATAGACTCGAAGTTCTCCGATTGCACCACATAGGCCGCCACCCGCTCGTCCGCATTGAGGCGCGTGGCCACGTCCCGCACCATATCCTCGACGAATTTCGGATTGTCATAGGCGTGCTCGGTGAGATATTTCTCGTCCGGGCGCTTCAATAGCCCGTAAAGCTCGGATGACGCCTCTCGCTCCACCAACTCGATCAGCTCCTCGATCCAGATGAAGCCGCGAGTACGCACCTGCACCGTCACATGCGAGCGCTGGTTGTGTGCACCGTAAGCGGCGATCTCCTTGGAGCAGGGACAGAGACTGGTCACCGGCACCACCACCTTGATGTCCAGGGTCGGGTCCCCGTCGTGTATCTCGCCGATGAAGGTCACCTCGTAGTCCAGCAGGCTCTCCACGCCGGTCACCGGGGCATGTTTGTTCACGAAAAAGGGGAAGCGCATCTCGATATGACCGGCCGCGGACTCCAGCCGGCGGGACATCTCGCGCAGCATCTCCTTGAACGAGTCCACGCTCAATTCCCGCTCCTGGCTGTTCAGGATCTGCACGAAGCGTGACATATGCGTGCCCTTGAAATTGTGGGGCAGATACACGTACATGTTGAAATTGGCCACCGTGTGCTGCTCCAGCCCGCTGCGGTCGCGCACCCGTACCGGGTGGCGGATGTCCTTGATGCCCACCTTGTCGATAGCGATGCGGCGTGTATCCGCGCTCCCCTGGACGTCGGCGATACCCGGTGCCACACAGGCCGTGGCACCACAGGTGGATTCGGTCGCTTGCTGCATTGAGCCTTCCTCGACGGGGCCTTTCAGCCTGGATTATCCGTCAATTTGGTGTCCGGCACGCACAAGACAACTGCAAAATCGTCCGCTCGTCCGGCGTGAGCCGTCACGTCGGACAGATCAGACCAAGACAACCCGGGCATTATCGGGGCTCGACCCGGGCGAGGTAAACCGGCGATGGTAGGCAGGCGCAGGGGTCAGCGCCTGCCGGATCGGACGCGCAAGCCTGCGGGCGGAGAACCGACGGCTTGGATCATCGCTCCGGCAAGCGGCGTTCGGTCCGCACAGTAGACTCTACGGCTTCCGTGCCCGTAGGGGCCACTACGCGGACCAACGGCCTCGCGACGAGCGAGATGGCCGCGACAATCAAGGCCCTGACGAAGTCGCCAAAGGCGGCCCAAGAGTCGCCTACACGGATAAGGTTGATCTTGGGACGTGGCGGCCTTGATTACAAATCCGTCCAAGGCCGGCCGGCCCATGTGGGTTTGCGCGCGCAAGGCCATGTTCTACAAGGGAACCGCGACACCGGGACTGAACAAGGTGGGCGGAATTATGATCAAGGCCGGACGTGGCTATGGATTATGCCGGGCTACTTAACGGCCGCGAGTTTGAAAGACAGGTGGAGTCCTATAAAGCAGAGTTCCGTTCTTCATTACATATAAAAAGGGAATTTTCTAGTTATTGATGTCTTTGCCGCCGTCCGCTTTCCATTTCGCCGCCTACTTGAGTGAAATAGAATTCAAGGTCGGCCGATTCAAGGCTGTAAACAGATTTTAGCGCAATATGCCGATAGATAGCAAACACCCAAGGCACACGTCGATATTTGGCGATAATAGTCGGATTCATGTGATAGTGGGTGGAGAAACCCTTGGTTAGCTCAATATTGACTGGCTTCAGTTCATATTCTCGCCCGGAAGCGTCTACCGCATCGTTGCCTTCACAGCCCGGGGTAACCGTTTAGCCTCCCCTGGTTGCTAAGTAGCCGTAGCGAGTCACCCCGATCAGATAGCTGGTGAGGGCAACGGTGGGGTTTGAAGTCATTGGCGCCGCTGGCGGATCACCTCGGCCAGAGATGGCCA
>JADNEJ010000395.1 GCA_016292295.1 Candidatus Thiodictyon intracellulare | reverse complement strand
AAGGCCGGCCGGCCCATGTGGGTTTGCGCGCGCAAGACCATGTTCTGCAAGGGAGTGGCGACGCCTGGACTGAATAAGGTGGGCGGAATTATGATCAACGCCCTTTTGCGTTCATTTGCGGCCAATGCTCTTTCCGGGCTGACTCATTTAACTCAACCAGGAATAGCCCATGAGCGCCAACGAGCCACACCACCAGACCGCCGGCGGCCCGGGCCAGCCCGCACGGATCGGCCCCAACGCCATCCTGCGCGTCATCGAGGCCCTGAGCGCCGGCCCGGATGCCTATGCCACAGCGCGCATCTTCGCGCAGGCCGGCCTCTCCCACTATCTCGAAACCCCGCCCACCGAGATGGTGGACGAACGCGAGGTCACAGCGCTGCACCAGGCCTTGAGGGCCATTCTCGGGGTCAAGCAGGCCCGCCGGATCGGCGCCGACGCCGGGCGGCGCATCGGCGACTATCTGCTCGCCAACCGCATCCCTCGCCCGGTGCAACGCCTGCTCAAACTCCTGCCGCGCCCACTCGCCGCTCGCGTGCTGCTCAAGGCCATCGAGAAGAACTCCTGGACCTTCGCCGGCAGTGCCCGCTTCAGCACCCAGCCCAGCCGCCCCACTCGCTTCATCCTCGATGGCTCCCGCGTCTGTCTCGACGCACGCTCCCCGGTCCCCCTCTGTGACTTCTATGGCGCCACCTTCGAGCGCCTCTTCCGGGAACTGGTCGACACCGAGGTCCGGGTCGTCGAGGTCCAGTGCCAGGCAACGGACAACGCTGTGTGCGTCTTCGAGGTGCGCAGCGACAGCCGGTAGGCCGTCGCTTTGATTCCCGTCTATCGGCACCGGTCCGACGCACGGACCCGGGCGCCCGCCTTGATCACTATTCCGGGCACATCGAGGGCGATACCCGTCGCGGTCGGTGGGCCGCTCCTACCACGTGGAGCGGCCCACCAGCCGCGACGGGCTACCGCAAGGATGCACGGCCGGAGTTATGATCAACACTCCCGCAAAAATCGCGTAGCGACGCTGTGAGAGCGGCTTCAGCCGCGACGAGGCCTCGCAAGCTGCTACAACGTCGCAGGGTATCGCGGCCTCGCATCGCGGCTGCAAGCCGCTCCCACCGCGCCTTTCATCGACCGGGGTAGCTGATGTCCCCATGCGCGGCGGGCTTTTCATCCCGCCCCCAACGTTTAAGGTGCCACCGGTAAAAGCCAAGGCAGCAAGTAATCCAGTAAAGGTCCTCTCTGGCTTGAACGTATGACGCCGAACGCCGAACGACCCCTCGATCCGTTAGCCCCTTACCCGATCCACTCCGCATCTTGGCTGCCGAAGCCGCACGCGATCAGAAGCGCCCGACGCGCCTCCGCCCACCGCGTCACGGGAAAACCGGCGTTATGTAGCAGCTGCATATAGTTATCGAATCAATTTGTTACGCAGAATCTGGCGGCAACTCAGTGCGATGCGGGCGGGTGGGTGCCGGGATCTCCCGGATTTCGGCGAGAAACCCGGCTACCGGGGCTGGCTCAGAATCGGAAAGTCGTATCCAAGTCACTGAATAAATAACCATGTGCGTTTGCTACATAATGCCGAGGAAAACTGCAAAGCACCCCGCCGATACGATCCCGCTACCCCAACGCGACGTGCTCGAAACTCAGCGCGCACGCCGACGGCATGCCGTCGTTCGGTGACAACAGAACCTCCGTCGCCAACCAGCGGATCGTTCGCGTCGCCGGCACCACGATGATTTCGTTCAGTTGGTCGACGACCTCGTTACGCGTCAGGATCATCACCGCACCGGCCGCCGTTTATCAGTAGCCCGGAAACTGTACCAACGGATCGCCCCGCGCCTCACACGAAGTCCTCCCAGCCCTCCGCGTCTCAGGCCAGCGGCTCCTCGTCGGTCGCAAATTCATCACGGGCGAGCGGTAGCGACCGATACACAGCAGCATCCCCCACCCGGCCGCGAAGTAATCAGCCGCAGCAGACGCCCGCGCTCGCGCGGCGTCAAGCACGCGACGATCGGAAGAATATCTATTCTGCATGCTTCAGACGTGCGCGGTGCTTCACCATGCACCGCCGCTCGCCAACCAGCAACGGGTAG
>JADNEJ010000287.1 GCA_016292295.1 Candidatus Thiodictyon intracellulare | reverse complement strand
GGAGTGCTACTGCCGATGCGCCGCTTCCACCCGATGGACCGCGACACTGACTTGTGCCTGCGGCTGTCGGTGCAGGACTGGCTGTCCAAGGGACACTTGCCACGCTACGTGGTCGAATATCAATTGGAACTGCGGGGTCGAGGGGCCGACCGCCGACCCTATGATCCTGGCCCTGCGCCGCCGTCAGGCGCGCAACTTCATCGGCATCCTGATGCTGAGCCAGGGAGTGCTCATGCTGCTGTCCGGTGACGAGATTCTGCGCAGCAAAGACGACAACAACAATATCTGCTGCCAAGACAATGAACTGTCCTGTTTCGACTGGAGCCAGGTGCCGGCGCAGCGGCTCATTCTCGAGTATGTGCGCGGCCTGATCGCCCTGCGTCGCCGCCATCCGAACCTGACCCACGACCGCTTCCTCACCGGGGCGCCGGGGCCAGGGCAGGACCTGCTGGACATCGCCTGGCACGGGCTGAAGTTCGATATACCACGCTGGTCCGTGCTCGAAAACCGTGCGCTCGCCTTCACCCTGGCCGGGGTCAGCGCCGCAGAACCGCCGCTGCACGTCATGCTCAATATGTGGGAGGATGCATTGGAGTTCGCGGTACCGGCCCCTCCCCGGCCGGCGCTAGACCCTGGCCGTGGACACCATGGCGGAGCCGGGCGTCTTCCCGCCGGACACACCGGCCCCCATGACCGCCGGGCAACTCCGCGTCGGCGCCCGCGCCTTGGTGGTGCTGGAGGCCCACCCGGTCTGAGGGCCCCCGCCGCGCGGCCGCCTTTCACCCGAATCAATCAGTCCGCCAATAACGCGAAGCAAAGGGTCTCACCATGCAACTCGGAATGATCGGCCTCGGCCGGATGGGCGCCAACATGGTCCTACGCCTGCTGCGCGCCGGGCATCAGTGTGTCGTCCATGACCGGGATGCCGCGGCGGTGGCCGCGCTGGTCGAGGCGGGCGCAGTCGGGACCGCGGACCCGGCCGACCTCTGCGCCCGGCTGATCTCGCCGCGCAACCTCTGGATCATGGTCCCGGCAGCAGTGGTCGAGCGGGTCATCGACGATCTGCTGCCTCATTTGGACGCCGGCGACACCCTCATCGACGGGAGCAACTCAAGCTATCGCGACGACCTCACCCACTGCGCCCGCCTCGCACCGTTGGGTATCCACTTCGTCGACTGTGGGACCAGCGGCGGCGTCTGGGGTCTGGAGCGGGGCTATTGCCTGATGATCGGCGGCGAGGCACAGGCCGTCGAACGCCTCGACCCGATCTTCAAGGCGCTGGCCCCCGGCGTCGGTAAGATCGAGCGCACGCCCGGGCGGACCGACCCACCCAGCCGTGTGGAACAGGGCTACCTGCACTGCGGGCCGAGCGGCGCCGGGCACTTTGTCAAGATGGTCCATAACGGCATTGAGTGCGCCCTGATGGGCGCCTATGCGGAGGGTTTCAACCTCCTGAAGCACGCCGGAGCCGGGCGCGCGGACCGGACGGCGGACGCCGAGACCGCGCCGCTGCGCAACCCCGAGCACTACCAGTACCAATTCGATCTGGCCGCGGTGGCGGAGGTCTGGCGGCGCGGCAGCGTGGTCACCTCCTGGCTCCTTGATCTGACCGCCACGGCCCTCCAGGCCGACCCGGAATTTGAACAATTCGGGGGCCGGGTGTCGGACTCCGGCGAAGGACGCTGGACCAGCCTCGCGGCGATCGAGACCGGGACTCCGGCGCCGCTCTTGACCGCCGCGCTTTTCGCGCGCTTCAGCTCCCGCAGTGAGGCGGATTTCGCCAATCAGGTCCTCTCGGCCATGCGCTACCAGTTCGGCGGACATCACGAACAACTATGAATCCGCGGTAAGGGTTATCATCCGAGGAGATCATTGATGTCGCATCTCATGCCAATCCTGCCGCTGGCGACGGCGGGGCCTTGATCATAATTCCGCCTACCTTGTTCAGTTCTGGCGTCGCCGCTCCCTTGCAGGACATGGTCTTGCGCGCGAAAATCCACATGGGCCGGCCGGCCTTGAGCGGAGTTGTGATCAAGGCCGACAACCGACCTGTCCGCAGCAAATTGCGATGCACGCACGGATTATCTTGTTGGCGAGTCGA
>JADNEJ010000282.1 GCA_016292295.1 Candidatus Thiodictyon intracellulare | reverse complement strand
TCGACCTCGGAACATACACTGTTGATGCCCCGCCTGCCTTCCCCTGCGTGTCCCCACGTGCCACGGCCACTGGCGGGTGCCGCCTGGCCGCGACGAGCGGCCGTCGCAACCCCCTGCTGACCTTGATCAAAAATCCGCCAAAGGCCGGCCCGCCTATGTGGGTTTACGCGCGTAAGACCATGTTCTGAAAGGGATAGGCGACGTCGGGACTGAACAAGGTGGGGGGAACATATGATCAAGGCCCCCCTGCTCAGCGCACGCGTCGGCACCGCCGTGGCGTCATGCGCGGGGCCGCCACTCGACTGCAAAAATAGCCAAAGTCGAGATTAGCTGAGTATATTAGTGAGCCGTTCCACAGCCGTCTTTATTGCAGAGCGATCCCATCGACATGCTGATCCACGAACAATCCAAACCCGGCCGCCGCGCCACCGCCCAGGCCCCGCTCCAGATGGCGGACTGCGCCGACCTTCCCGCCGTCCAGCGTCGTGTCACGCGGCCGCTGCTGCCGGAGGTCTCGGAACTCCAGGCGGTGCGTCACTACACTCGGCTATCGCAGAAGAACTTCTCCATCGACACCCATTTCTATCCGCTGGGTTCCTGTACCATGAAGTACAATCCGCGGGCCTGTCATACGCTCGCCTCATTGCCCGGCTTTCTGGGGCGACACCCAGCGGCGCCGGAAAGCCACGGCCAGGGGTTCCTTGCCTGTCTCTTTGAACTCCAGGAGATGCTCAAAGAAGTCACCGGGATGAACGCGGTGTCGCTGGCGCCCTCCGCTGGTGCCCAGGGTGAATTCGCGGGAGTGGCCATGATCCGCGCCTATCACCTAGCCCGCAATGACCAGGCTCGCACCGAAATCCTGGTGCCTGATGCCGCTCACGGGACCAATCCGGCCTCCGCCGTCATGTGCGGCTTCGTGGCACGCGAGGTCTCGACCGGTCCGGACGGGGACGTGGACATCGCCGCCTTGCGGGCGGCGGTGGGTCCCCAGACCGCCGGTATCATGCTGACTAACCCGAGCACCGTTGGGGTCTTCGACCGCAATATCGAGGAGATCGCGGGCATCGTGCACGAGGCCGGCGGACTACTGTATTACGACGGTGCCAACCTCAATGCCATCCTGGGCAAAGTCCGCCCCGGTGACATGGGCTTCGACGTCATCCACATGAACCTGCACAAGACCTTCTCCACCCCCCACGGCGGCGGCGGTCCCGGGGCCGGTCCGATGGGCGTATCCAAGCGCTTGGAGCCCTTTCTCCCGGTACCCCTGGTCGCTCGGGACGTCGATGGCTATCGCTGGCTCCTCGAACGCAACCGGCCCCAGTCCATCGGCCGGCTCACCGCCTTCGGCGGCAACATGGGCATCCTGCTGCGCGCCTATGTCTATGCGCGGATGCTGGGGCGCGAGGGCATGAAGCGGGTCTCCGAATTCTCCACCCTGAACGCCAATTACCTCATGGCCAGGCTCAAGGAGGCTAGTTTCGAGGCCGCCTATCCGCGGCGGCGGGCGAGCCACGAGTTCATCATCACCGTCAAACGCGAGGCCAAGGAGTTCGGCGTCAATGCCATGGACTTCGCTAAGCGCCTGCTCGATTACGGCTACCACGCTCCCACCATCTATTTCCCCTTGCTGGTGCCGGAATGTCTGCTGATCGAGCCCACGGAGACTGAGACTAAGGAAGAACTGGACGGCTTTGTCGCCGCGTTGGTCGCCATCCGCGAAGAGGCGCGGACCAACCCGGAGCTGGTGAAGGGCGCTCCCCACACCATGCCGGTGCGCCGCCTCGATGAGGTACGCGCGGCACGGCAGTTGGACTTGGCCTGGCGACCCTAAGCTACTCCAACCTAGCGTATGGCCGGTCAAAAAGATCGAGGCTGGCGGCGGGCGATCGATGCCTTCGGGTGCTCCATGCAGGGCCTAAAGGCGTGCTTCTAAGCGGAAGAGGCCTTTCGCCAGGAATTAGTGGATTTTGCCAACTCGACTTTGCCATTTTTGCCGTCGGGCGACGGCCCCGCGCATGACGCCACGGCGGTGCCGACGTGTGCGCTGAGCAGGGGGTTGCGGCGGCCGCTCGTTGCGGCCAGGCGGCACCCGCCAGTGGCCG
>JADNEJ010000577.1 GCA_016292295.1 Candidatus Thiodictyon intracellulare | reverse complement strand
GCCGTGGCGTCACGCGCGGGGCCGTCGCCCGACTGCAAAAATGGCCAAAGTCGAGGACAACAGGACCAGGTCGATCTCGTTCACCAAATTCGCGATGGTCTGTTCCACCGAATAAGCGAGATTTTGGGCGGTCGCCGCCATTTGCCCCTCGTCCTTCTCAAACAGATGCTTAAGCCACAACCCCGTCGCCAGGGTGATGAACAGGACGGTCAGACCCGTGCCGATGCAAAAAAAACAGGTCTTCGCTGCCAGCAACTGGATCACTGACACCGCTTGCCCCCAGGGTGCCCGGCGTTCCCGCCCTCCACCAGGGCGTGCAGGACGCCCTGGGCCAGCCGCGCCTCGATTCGGGTCCCGGGCGGGGCCTGGTCGGGGTCGCGGAGGATCCGGCCATCCGGCAGTCGGGTGACGATGGCGTAGCCGCGGGCCAGAGTGGCGAGCGGGCTGCGGGCGTCCAGGCCGGTGAGTGCTCGGCCCAGGCGCTCGTGCAGCCGGCCCAGGGTGCGGGACTGGGCCCAGTGCAGGCGCGCCCGCAGCCCCTCCAAGGCCGCGGCGGCAAGTCCCAGCTGCCGCGCCGGTGAGACCGCCCCCAGCGCGAGCGCGCGCGGCTCCAGGCGGGCACGGACGCCGCGCAGGTGCCGGTCCATGGCCTTGGCGAGCCGTCGGTCCAGTTCGTCTAGGCGTTGCGCGCGGCTCTCTAGGCGTGCGGCAGGGTGCAGCAGGGCCAACTGGCGCAGGATCGCCGCCAGACGCAGGCCGGCCCCCTCAATCAACCGCCCCTGAAGGTGACTGAGCCGCGCCTGGAGTGCCGCGACCCGCTGACCCAAGTGCTCCACCGCGGGAGCCACCAACTCCGCCGCCGCCGAGGGCGTGGCCCCGCGGCGATCCGCTGCCAGGTCAGCGATGGTCGTGTCGACCTCATGACCGACTCCGCTAACCACCGGGATCCGGGAGGCGCGGATGGCCCGCGCCAGGGGCTCATCGTTGAAGGCGCTCAGATCCTCCAGGGACCCGCCGCCGCGGGCCAGGATCAGCACATCGCACTCGGCGCGTTGGTTGGCGAGTGTCAGGGCCGCGACCAGCGAGGCCGTCGCCGCCGCGCCCTGGACCTGGGCCGGGTAGATCAACACCGGCAGGGCCGGGCAGCGCCGTCCCAGCACCGTCAGCAAATCATGGACCGCGGCCCCGGTCGGCGAGGTGATGAGCCCCACCTGGCGTGGAAAGGGGGGCAGAGAGCGCTTGGCCGATTCGGCGAAGAGCCCCTCGGCCGCCAGCCGTCGCTTGAGCCGTTCCAACGCCATGCGCAAGGCCCCTTCACCGCCGGGCTCCATGTGCTCCACCATCAGTTGGAAGTCCCCCCGCGCCTCATAGAGCGTCACCCGCGCCCGCACCAGCACCTGCTGCCCGTTCTCCGGCCGGAAGCCGAGCAGCAGTCGCTTGGCCCGGAACATGGCGCACTGGACCTGGGCGGCCTCGTCCTTCAGGCTGAAATAGCAGTGCCCGGAGGCGGGCAGGGCGAGGTTGGAGATCTCCCCGCGCACCCAGATGGACGGGAAGCTGCCGTCGAGCACCGCGCGCACCTCGCTCGCCAGGCGGGCCACGCTGTAGATGTCTCGGGTGAAGTCCAGGGCAAGGTCGCGGGGGTCGGGTATCACGAGTGTTGCTCGGTCGTCTGCCGGGGATGGCGTCCAGGGCGGTAGTAAAGCACGTAATCGGGTGATTTTTCTCTCTCGCTGCAACGCCATGGCGGGTCTTGTCGTGGCAGTCCAATTGGCCCGGGCCAGCGGGTCCGGGGCGCCGTCGCGCCGGACCTTCAACTCCATACCGAGGGTCACATAAGCTCGACTTTGGCCATTTTAGGCGACCCCGATCATCGTGCCAGCCGCGCCCAGCAATTACGAGGCCAGGGTTCGGGCGGCGGACCCTGGGGGACCACGGAGCCAACCCGTCCGGTCCGCTACGCGGCCCGGCGGCTCGGCACGCCGCGCGTTGTCGCTCAGGCAGCCGCGGCCAGTTACGCGAGCACGCGCTCCCAGGCGGGGCGGAGAATTACGTGTCCTTCCGGCAAGGCTGCATGAAATCCCGTCCCTGGCCCGGTAGCGTAGG
>JADNEJ010000058.1 GCA_016292295.1 Candidatus Thiodictyon intracellulare | reverse complement strand
GTCAGTGTCGCGGTCTATCGGGTGGAAGCGGCGCATCGGCAGTAGCACTCCGGCCATCAGGGTTGATCCCGACAGTGTACCGGACCTGCCGCCCCGACAGGGCTCCGAAGTCCGACAGGCTGCTAGCCTCGCCTTCCGCCGCCTCAGTGCCGGTGCGTCTCAGCCCCGCCGGGCGCCCCAACCCAGCGGCACCGGGCTAGCTGAAGCCACCGTCGCGCGAACTCCAACGCAAACAGGCGGCGGGCGCGGACCAGCGGGTCACGCCGTCCAAGCCGCCCCAACTGAGACCGAATGGACGAAGACCAGTACCACAATGCCCGCAGTAGCCGTCGCCCGAGGGTGCTCCCCCTGGCAGCACTGCCCCTCATCCTAATTATTATTAGGACTCACCGGCTGCGAGCGCAGCTATTGGGACCCGACGATCAAGGTCGGCTCCGACAGGGGCCACCTGACCGGCCAAAAGCCCGGGACCACCGCGTCCGGGACCCCGGATGCCGGTCTGGTCGAGGACTCCGGTATCAGTCTGGTCGATGACAAGAAGACCAAGAAGGCGGTGGACTCGGTGCAGCGCGGGACCGGCACCTTCGTGCGGCGGGTCTCCAGCCCCAGCGGGGACACCACCCCCGGCGACGTGATGCTGAACTTCGACGGCACCGACATCCGCGGCGAGGTCGTGAAGGTCATCCTGGGCGACCTGCTTCAGGTGAACTATGGCTTCAGGTGAACTATGGCTTCAGGTGAACTATGTGCTCAGCTCGGCGGTCCAGGGTGTCGCCTCGCTCCAGACCGGCCGGCCGCTGCGGCGCGAGCACCTGATCCCGACCCTGGAGACGTTGCTGCGCATGAACAACGCGGAGATCGTCTTCAATTCATTGATTTATGATGTTATTTCCATCACTAACGAGGTCCAGGGCAATTTGGTCCCGCAGCTCGGTGAGTCGACGCGCGCTCTGCCCCCGGGCTTCAGCATCCAGGTCATCCCGCTCCAGTATATCAGTGCGGAGGAAATGAGCCGCATCTTCCAGCCGCTGGCTCCGGAGGGCAGCATCGTGCGCGTGGATACACTGCGCAACCTGCTCCTGGTCGCCGGCACCAGCCCAGAGATGGGCAGTCTCATCGACACCATCAAGGTGTTCGACGTGGACTGGATGAAGGGTCTCTCGGTCGGATTCTTCGTCCTTGAATACGCCAAGGCCAAGGATGTGGTGACGCAACTGGAGGGACTGCTAGCCGACGACACCGGGAACCCCATGAAGGGCTTGTTTCACTTCATCCCTGTGGAGAGTTCCAACAGCCTGATGGTAATTTCACCGCAGGAGCGCTACATCCAACAGGCGCGCAACTGGGTCGAACGCCTGGACATGGCCGAGGCGAGCGGCAGCGCTGCCGAGAAGCTCTTCGTCTACCGGGTCAAGCACGGCAACGCCGAGAACCTGGCGGACATACTCTCTCAACTCTTCGCCGGCGAGGGCAAAGAGAAGAAGCAATCCACGGGCGGCGTCGCCCCGGCGCTCGGCACCTCGAGTATCGGGTCGAGGGCAGTGATCGCGCAAATGGGCAGCGGCATCGGGGGGCAGCAGCAGCGGCGGCATCGGTGGTGGAGCCGGCAGTGGGTTTGGCAAGAACGGTAGCGAGGGCAGCGGTCTGTCCGGCGTGCAGGGGGTGCCGGGCGGGACCGGCCAAAAAGCCCAGGGGCACACTTTTCAGACCAGCTCGGAGGTGAGCATCGTCGCCGATGCGACGAATAACTCGATCCTGGTGCGGTCGAACGCCAAGGACTACAAGAAGATCCTGGATGCGCTCAAGCAACTCGACATACTTCCACTCCAGGTCTTGGTGGAAGCGACCGTCATTGAGGTCACCCTGGCCGGCAGCCTCCAGTGCGAGATCCAATGGAAGATGTTCGCATACGCGAGCAATGGTTACAAATCCGGTTTTCGCCTAACCGACCGCAACAATACGGCAGCGATCGGCACCACGACCGACACCACCACGACGCCCGGCACCACGACCCAAGTGGCAACGACCGCCGCCAATGCATTGGCGAACGTATTGTATACACGTCTCATCTGAGATTTTCGCTCAGGACCCTAGCGTAACCGGCCGAC
>JADNEJ010000181.1 GCA_016292295.1 Candidatus Thiodictyon intracellulare | reverse complement strand
TGCGTGCACGGCATGCGCCGATGCTCAACGCCCTGCTGGATGAGTGCCTGCGTCAAGTCAATGCGCCGCATGAGAAGATGCGTGCGCTGGCGCGCGAGTTGCTCAATGTCTACCCGCCTCATGTGGGAATTCCCCCGGGCGGCCATGGATGTGGAACTCAAGCGTGGGCGCAAGGCCGTCCACCGCTTCCTGGACACGACCTACGGGCAGTGCACCTGGACCCACGCCCCCCTGCACGACTGACTCAAGTCCTGCCTGCCGCCCTACGTCATCGACATCAATCGCGACACCCAACTCCAGGACTCTTACGCCGCGCGCCCGCACACCCTGGTGCGCGGGATCAGCCACATCGGCCTTGATCATAATTCCGCCCACTTTGTTCAGTTCTGGCGTTGCCGCTCCCTTGCAGAACATGGTCTTGCGCGCGCAAACCCACATGGACAGGCCAGTTTTTGGCGGATTTGTGATCAAAGCCAGCCGCATCGGCGGGACCGACTATCGCTTCCGGATTGATCACTATGACGGTGAAACCTACCGGGAACTAGAGCAGGACACCGTGGACACTTCCCTGCCGGTGCTCTTCAAGCCCATGAGGAGCCCGCACCCGGACGCGACCTACATCGCCTCCGACGCAGATTATGTGGATCACATTACCGAACTGATGGGCAGCTTCGCCATCCCCTCCTTTCTCAAGACCTACTACCAGGGCCGACGCTGTGCCTTCCTGGGTCTGCGGTTCTTGAGGGATACCGACCGCATGGTCATGTCGGATATGATCTACGCGGCCGATACGCCCCCCGGCTGGGCCCTGATCCCGGAACCAACGCTCAAGGAGCGGCGTTTCTGTGAGCGTTTAGGGATCGAGATCATCGCGGCTGAGATCCCGGACCTGCTCACCGCCGCAGGCACCGCGGGTGAGGGAGCGGCAGATCGGGCAGCGCCATAGCTCCCCGCCCATCACGAGGCCGACCGCTGAGCGCAGACCCATGCCCCTGATCGACGATTTCGAGGCCCGTTTCCTGCTCGGCGTGCCGGCCATGGACTGCACGCACCGGGAATTCGTCGAACTTCTCAACCGCATGGCGGAGGCGGGCAATGCCGCCTTCGTCTACCTCTATCAGGACCTGATCAGCCACACGCGCGCCCACTTCGCCAACGAGGATGCGCTGATGCGCCAGAGCGCGTTCCCGGCCAGCGCGGAACACACTGCCGAACACGCCTGGATCCTGGGTGAGTTGGACGCCCTGCGGTCGCGACTGGGCGCCGGCGGGCGTATCGCGCTCGCCAGAGCCTTTGTCCTGGAGCAACTCCCGAACTGGTTCGCCCTGCACGCCGTCACCATGGACAGCGCCCTGGCCGCCCATGTGAAGGCCGGGATGAAGGTCAAGGCGCCGGGTTAATCCGTCTATACCGGTGGGCGAGACCCAGGCCCCCAGGCACAGCAGCACGAGCGTGCCCGGCTCCGGCGCGTCGGCGGCCGGCGGCGGGTCACCGAGCACGAAGTTGACCCCATAACCACCGGCCTTGCTTATGGTCAAGGCGTAGCTCACTTTGATGTAGAGGTCGGTATCGAACGGGGCATAGGGGGACCAGGCCCCGAGGTCGAGCAGTCGGTCGGTGAACCAGGTGTTGGCCGTCGCCCGATCGACAAAGTCCTTGAACAAGACGCTGCTCCCATTGACCGTGACAGTGAAGGCGAGGCTGGTGAAGACGGCGCCGACACTGAAGGCGTCGACCAGCCCGAGCGCGATGTGCCAGATCTCTGGCAGCCCGGCGACCACTGGGTCGATGTTCCATTCCAAGCTGCTGGTATAGGTCTGAGCGCCGGTGGCGCCGGCCGCGTAGTTGGCGCCCAGGGCGCCGCTGCCGAAATCGATGGTCATAAAAGGAGCAGTAGGTGCCCGCCGCGGGCCGTTCCTGGTCCGTGGACTGGTACACGCTGAGGCGAAGTTCCGGCTATGCCGTGGCCGGCAAACCCAGCGGCGGGTGCAATTCGCTGCCGTGGAGGTAAATATACACGTCTCATCTGAGATTTTCGTTCATGACCATAGCGTAGCCGGCCGATGACGATATACTATCGTCCCTATGCTCGACTATACCCTCTCCACCGAACAACTCGCCG
>JADNEJ010000570.1 GCA_016292295.1 Candidatus Thiodictyon intracellulare | reverse complement strand
CGGCGTCAAAGGCAAGTGTGGAATTCTCGAGTCCATGGCGACGCGCCAAGCGTTTTTTTGCGATCGCACGCATTGCATCGTCTTTCATTTCATGCCTAAACACTATTCATGGCTGAATCAAATTGAAATTTTGTTCTCGATTTCTTGGCCCGCAAAGTTATTCGACGAGGAAATGCAGACACGCAGACACTGAGCAAGAACACTATCCTTTTTTGTGTCTGTGTGTCTGCGTGAGAGAGATTCTTTTTTCGCGGTATGTGTATACCTATGACAGCCCCACGCCCGAGCACCCTAGTGGTGGATGACGAGGTCCTGTTACTGGATACCATCACCCGCATCCTGGACGAGGAGTTCGATGTCCACACTGCGCCCAGTGCGGCGCTGGCACAGCGCTGCCTGGAACGGGACTACATCCAGGCCGTTATCTCCGACCAGCGGATGCCCGAGATGAGCGGGGTGGAATTCCTCGCCAGGGTGCGCGAGGGCTGGCCGGACGTGGTGCGCATGATCCTCTCCGGCTACACGGACTCGGACGACCTGATCGACGGTATCAACCGCGCCGGCATCTACCAGTTCATCGCCAAGCTATGGCACTCGAACCAACTCTTGCTGACCGTGCGCAACGCCTGCCGCCTGCACCAGCTCCAGCGGGAGAACGACGTCCTGGCGCTCGAGATGCGGGTCACGACACCGACCCTGGAGCAACGCATGGAGCGCCGCCGCGCCCAGCTCAAGCGCAACTTCCGGCTCGATACCATCAGCCGCACCCTGGCGAGTCCGCTCAACCGGGTCTGCGACCAGCTCGCCCAGGTTGCCTCCTATGACGTGCCGGTGTTGCTCACCGGCGAGTCCGGCACCGGTAAGGAACTCTTCGCCCGCGCCCTGCACTACAACAGCCCCCGTGCGGACAAGCCCTTCGTGGCGGAGAATTGCGCGGCACTGGCCGACGACATCCTGGAGAGCGAACTTTTCGGCCACGAACGCGGCGCCTTCACCGGTACCGTCAACGCCCGCATCGGGCTCTTTGAGCAGGCCGACGGCGAGACCATCGTCTTGGACGAGATCGGCGAGGTCTCGGCGGCCTTCCAGGTTAAGCTCCTGCGCGTCCTCCAAGAGGGCGAGGTGCGACCGGTGGGCAGACCGGCGGCGCCGCGTCGATGTGCGAGTGGTCGCCGCCACCAACCGTGGACCTCTACCGGGAGCGCCGTGCCGGCCGCTTTCGAGAGGACCTCTACTACCGTCTGGCCGGACTGTGCTTGCACCTGCCGCCGCTGCGCGACCGGCGGGTGGACATCCCGCTCATCGCGCGCTCCCTCCTGGAGGAACTAGTCGGGACCCTGGGCAAGGCCTGCCGTGGCATCACCGACGAGGCCATGGGCTGCCTCCAGGCCCACGACTGGCCGGGCAACGTCCGGGAGCTGCGCAACGAGGTCCAGCGCATGCTCATCATGGCCCCGGGGGACCTGCTCGGTGTCGAGTTGCTGGACCCGCGGGTCCTGCGCGGTGCCGTCCAGTTCGACCAGGACCACGCGGGCGACGAGGCGCAGACCGCGACGCAGGAACCGCTCCCCGCCCCCGGTGGACTCAAGGAACAGATGGAGGTACTGGAAAAGCGGCTGCTGTGCGCGGCCCTGGAGCGCCACGGTTGGAACAAGACCCAGGCGGCCGAGTCCCTGGGACTGTCGCGCGTCGGCCTGCGCAACAAGCTGGAGCGCTATGGGCTGGTGCCCAAGACCGATGCCTGATCACTTGGTCATGCCGGTCCCCGACGTGGAGGTGAAATGATGGGCTTGACCTATGCCGATGTGGTTATCGAAAGCACCTTCAGGCAGGGCAAGATGCCGGTCAAGGCGCTGGTCGAGTCGGGTACAGTCTTCATGATCATCCCCGGGAACGTCGCACTCCAGCTCGGATTTGATCTCGACTAGGTCAATACTCGCGAGGTCGTGCTCGCGGACGGTTCACGCAAACCGGTGCCGATGGTGGGGCCGCTGCGGGTCCATTTCGGGGACCGTTATTGCGACCTGTCCGCCTTGAGTGGACGGTGGCACTGAGCGAGTGGCATCTGGCTTGACCGCTGCTGGTGGCCTTCATCTGTGCCTTGAGCCAGCGCATGCGGCTGTCGCG
>JADNEJ010000064.1 GCA_016292295.1 Candidatus Thiodictyon intracellulare | reverse complement strand
CCGCCAGCGACACGACCGCCTTGATGCGGTCGGCCTCGCGCTGGTCGCGCGTACGTCGGTGGGCGGCACGTAGCTCGGCGAGTTGTTCGGTGGAGAGAGTCTAGTCGAACATAAGGACGATAGTATATTTGCGTCAGCTGGTTACGCTAGGGTCATGAGAGAAAACCTTAGATGAGACGTGTATAAGCTCGTCCCCGGGTTCCTGCCAAGTGCGTGTCTGCGGGGATCTCCACAAGCCGAAGGGATGCGATTCGGCCCGGCCCCACGGCGCCAGGCGGCGGCCTTGGGCTTCGGTGCTCGTGAAGTTCCGGCTCGCGTGGGGCAGAACGTCGCAGGCGGTTCCGACGCTGAAGCCTTGGACTCCAGACTCGATAGGGTTACGGGTCCAGCCTACCCAAAAAACCTGCCCTGCACCGGCTACTCCGTCGCTGCCCGATACCGCACCGGCCGCGTTGTCTTCTCTACCACTTCCTCCTCCATCAGCCGCACCAGTCATTTCTTGGCCTGCGCCGCCAGTACGTTCAACGCGTCGGCAATCTCGGCCTCCGTCTTTGGTGCGGCCATCCGTTCGATCAGTGACCGCACGGTCGCAAACAGTTCCCCTGCTGGGGTCAGGTGGGTTTCCGATGTGTTCGCCCCAGAGTGCGGACTGAGCGCTGCTGATTCGGCGCCGGTGTGCGCCGCCTGGAGCGGGGGATGCGGTGCAACAGGCGCTGTGATGCCTCGATCCTGTGAGGGTTGCGGCGAGTCCACGGCGGCGCTAAGCAGTGCGATCAGATTCTCGGCCGTCTGGGGCTCGAACCAGGGCAAGGCTCCGGCCTGTTGTAGGGCCTGGAGTCCTCAATAGCCCGTCTCCCCGGTGGCACGGACATAGACGGGAACCAGCCGATGCTTCTCTAATTGCTCACTGGCCCCAGCCCAGGTGCCGCCCTTCTTGTAGTCCGAACTGACGACCAGGGCGGCGCCGGCCAGGGCGTAGATGAGCTTGTTGCGCTGCATGGCGTTGCCGACGTTGAAGCCGGCTGCCGGGTCATAGGGGAAGATCAGGACCAATCGCTCTTCCAGCAGGAGGTCGCGGTGCTCGCGGTTGAGGACGGTGGTCTCCAGACTGTCCGCGAGGACGCCGATCGCCTGTTTCTGCGCCTGCAGTACCCCGCCCATGGCGGCTTGGTCGATACTGCGAGCGGCGCCGGAAATCAGCGTCCGCCCGGCCTTGGCGGCGAGCCGGCCAACGCCTTCAGTGTACTCGATCAGGGTCTCATCCACATGGTGCGAACCGACGACGGCGAGCCCGCCGGTTTCGAGTCGCAGCGGGTCACTACAGCCATAGAGGATAGCGTGCGCGTCGTCCTTGAGACGCGACTTGATCCGTCGGTGGTAGGCGGCATCGGTACGACTGACGACCCAGATGGCGCGGGCGTGCCAGTGCTCGAGCGCTTGGCTCAACTGGAAGCCGCGCTCGAGCAAGGTGTGCAGTCGCTCGCAGTCGATCTGAGGGGCACAGGTTTCGCCCAGAGCCTCGCAGAGGGTCGCTGAGTCCGGGCCGAGCAGGTCTGAGGGCTGGCGCTCTTGCTCGCGCAGGGACTGGGCGAGCCGTCTGTACTGGCCCGGGGTCAGCAGATCGGCGTCGGTCTTACCTCGTCCGACGATGAGCGGTGCGGTTAGGAGCAGGATGGCTTGGGTGTTGGGGGAGAGTGGATCGTTCATCAATCGTGTCCGGTTAACGCCAGGGCCAGCGGCCAGACCGGGTCGCTGCAGTTTCGGCGCAGCAGCTAGGCCGCGAGTCGCAAAAACTGATCGACCGAAGGCAAACGCTCATACTTCGTCATTGACCCAGGCAAAGACGATCACCTTGGCCTTGGCGTCGTAACGCAAGAACAGCCGGAATTGCCGTCCGATTTTCGCCCTTCGCCCTTCGCCCTTCGCCCTTCGCCCTTCGCCCTTCGCCAATGCGTCTGCTCGGGTGACCACGATCTCGGAACCTCGCAGATTGAAGCAGAATAATAATCTCAAGTTTTCCGGCATTATGTAGCAAACGCACATGGCTATTTATTCAGTGACTTGGAATCGAACTTGGCCATTTTAGGCGACCCCGATCATTGTGCCAGCCGCAACCGGCAATCGGGGG
>JADNEJ010000365.1 GCA_016292295.1 Candidatus Thiodictyon intracellulare | reverse complement strand
AAATTGCGATGCACGCCCGGATTATCTTGTTGGCGAGTCGAGACGTCGGCGTGCGTGCGACGGCCGACGAACTCGGTATCGGTCGATCCCTTGATCACAAATTCACCCAAGGCCGGCCGGCTCATGTGGGTTTGCGCGGGCAAGAGCTTGTTCTGCAAGGGAGCGGCAGCGCCGGGACTGAACAAGGCGGGCGGAATTATGATCAAGGCCTCGAAGATCTATGCGATAAAATCAATAAATTCATTGGCTACTTCAATGAGACGATGGCCAAGCCTTTCCGCTGGACATACCAGGGCAAGCCGCTGACAGCCTAGCCGAAAGTAGTCCGAGCTATTACATCGCGATGTACTAGTGAGTTTTCACAGTCTTTTGGATAAGCTCGGAGCCGAGCGACTGAGGGTTCAGTTCCGGAACTATCCCGATTTCCGCGAACTGGCCGTAGAGGACGATTTCTGATGCTGGAGTCCAAGGCTTCAGCCTTGGATGGGCGCCGTCAAGACTGAAGCCTTGGACTTCCGGGAATGCGGGGTCGGCGGCGTCAAAGCTGAAGCCTTGGACTCCGGGGGCTCGGGGTTGGGAACGCCGAGGCTGAAGCCTTGGACTCCAGAGGAGCGGCCGCTGGGGCGACGGGTTTCTTCGTGGGGGCGGATTTTTCAGGGGGCGCAACCCCCGCTCCCAGCTTATACTCGCGGATCAATCCAAGACATCCCGCAGCATCCCCATGGAACAACCCCTAGTCCCCCGCAAACGTCCCCGCGGCATCTATCTGCTGCCTAATCTGTTCACGACCGCGGCCCTCTTCACCGGATTCTACGCCATCCTGGCGGCCACGCAAGGGCGCTTCGAGGCGTCCTCCATCGCCATCTTTGCGGCCATGCTGTTGGACGGGTTCGACGGGCGAGTGGCCCGCATGACCCACACCCAGACCGCCTTCGGGGCCGAGTACGACAGCCTCTCGGACATGGTCGCCTTCGGAGTGGCCCCGGCGCTGGTGGCCTATCACTGGGCACTGGGCGGGCTCGGCAAGCTGGGCTGGCTGGTCGCTTTCGTTTACTGCGCGGCGGCAGCCCTGCGCCTGGCGCGCTTCAACACTCAGATCGGCACGGCCGACAAGCGCTTTTTCCAGGGCCTCCCCAGCCCCTCGGCGGCGGCTCTGGTGGCGGGCGGGGTCTGGATCGGGGCCGATCAGGGGATAGACCCGTCCTATATCTCCTGGATCGCAGCGGCTCTGACCGCGGGGGCGGGGTTGCTCATGGTCAGCAACTTCCGGTATTACAGCTTCAAGCAGCTCGATCTGCACGGGCGAGTGCCCTTCATGCTGGCCGTGGCGGTAATGCTTGGGATCGCCCTGATCCTGATCCAGCCGCCGATCGTCCTGTTCCTGGGCTTCCTGGGCTACGCTGTCTCGGGTCCGGTCTGGACCCTGATCAGCCTGCGCGACCGGCGCGCTTTCCGGCGCCGGGGCCGGACCGGCGGCGGGGTCTAGCAGCGCGTAGCGCAATTGCCGATACCAGTGCTGAGCTCGCGGCGTTCGACTCGTCCCGCTGAGGCAAAGCCACGTCGGGTTCATCTACGGGGTTAGGTCCCAGGTCCCCGAGCGGTCCAGCTTCAGTACGCGATCGGGCCTTGATCACAAATCCGCCCAAGGTCGGCCGGCCCATGTGGGTTTGCGCGCGCAAGAGCATGTTCTGCAAGGGAGCCGCGACGCTGGGACTGAACAAGGTGGGCGGAATTATGATCAAGGCCACGCGATCGTTATATTTGATCAAGGTTGTGTGGTGTCCGACGCTGATTAAGCCGATACTGAATTTTTTGAGCAGTAGTATAGAAGCGCTCCTGATTGTCTTCATCGAGTGCACTGGTAGCCTCGTCAAGGAAGGCAAAGGCAAGGCCGTGCAGGAAGAGTCGCGCAAACGCTATGCGCTGCTGTTTCCCGATCGAGAACACGTTGGTCCAGTCGAGTACGCACCCCAGATCACTGTCGACGCGCTCCAGTTCGACTTTGGCCATTTTTGCAGTTGGACGACGGCCCCGCGCGTGCGCTGAGCAGGGGGTTGCGGCGGCCGCGCGTCGCGGCCAGGAGGCACCCGCCAGTGGCCGTGGCACGCGGGGACACGCAGGGGAAGGCAGGCGGGGC
>JADNEJ010000296.1 GCA_016292295.1 Candidatus Thiodictyon intracellulare | reverse complement strand
AAGTCAGTGTCGCGGTCCATCGGGTGGAAGCGGCACATCGGCAGTAGCACTCCGGTCATCGGGCGACCATCGGGGTTGATCCAGACAGTGTACCGGACCCGCCACTCCGACGGAGCCCCGAAGTCCGACAGGCTGCTAGTCGTCCACCAGCTCTCGCCCCTGCGTCTCCCCGGCGCCCTGGTGTACGCAGGCACTCGCGGATCGGCGCCGACCGCGGCGACGCGCTAAGCCCATCGCCGTTCCTTATTCTTCAGTCGGCCCGGTGCGGGCCGGGCGTCCCAATCCATGACCGAGATCAGACGCCTCTGCACCGCGGACGCGGACTTCGGCCGACAACTCGACATCCTGCTGGCTTGGGACCCGGCCGCCGATGCCCAGGTGCAGCAGAGCGTCGCGGCCGTCATCGCCGACATCCGCGCACGCGGCGACGCCGCCCTGGTGGACTACACCAAGCGCTTCGACCGCTGGACGCCCAGGAGCGCGGCGGACCTGGAGGTCCCCCACGCGCACCTGCAACAGGCCTTTGCGGCCATCCCCGCCGACCAGCGCCGGGCACTGGAGCAGGCCGCTGCCCGCATCCGCGCCTACGCCGAGCGCCAGCGCCTCGCGTCCTGGAGCTTCACGGAGCCGGACGGCACCCTGCTCGGCTAGCAGGTCTCGGCCCTGGACCGCGCCCGGCTTTATGTGCCCGGCGGCAAAGCGGCCTACCCCTCATCGGTGTTGATGAACGCCATTCCGGCCAATGTCGCCGGGGTGGACGAGCTAATCATGGTCGTCCCCACCCCGGACGGCGAGCGTAACGATCTGGTGCTGGCCGCCTGGTGCTGGCCGCGGCCCAGATTGCCGGGATGGACCGGGTGTTCGCCATCGGCGGTGCCCAGGCCGTCGCCGCCCTGGCCTATGGGATTGCGACCATACCGCCGGTGGAGAAGATCGTCGGCCCCGGCAACCTCTATGTGGCCACCGCCAAGCGGGCGTTCTTCGGCCAGGTCGGCACCGATATGGTCTCCGACCCCTCCGAGATCCTGGTCCTGTGCGACGACGGCACCGAGGCGGACTGGATTGCCATGGATCTATTCTCCCAGGCCGAGCACGACCAGGACGCCCAGTCCATCCTGGTTTTCTGGGACGGCGCCTTCCTGGAGCGGGTGGCGGCGAGCATCGCGCGGCTGCTGCCGACCATGGAACGACGCGGTATCATCGCCGCGGCGCTGCGCGGGCGCGGTGCCCTGATCCAGGCGCGGGATCTCGACGACGCCATCGCGGTCGCCAACCGGGTGGCGCAGGAACACCTGGAGCTGTCGATTGCGGACCCGCGAGCGATCGTGGCGCGCATCCGTCACACGGGCGCCATCTTCATGGGCCACTATACCGCCGAGGCCTTGGGCGACTACTGCGCCGGCCCCAACCATGTGCTCCCGACCTCCCGCACCGCACGCTTCTCCTCGCTGCTCGGGGTCTACGACTTCCAGAAGCGCTCAAGCCTCATCATGGCCTCTCAAAGCGGCGCCGCCTAACTCGCCCGGATCACCTCCATCCTGGCCCGCGGCGAGGGCCTCACCGCCCACGCGCGCTCGACCGAGTACCGGGGGGAAGGAAATCGGCAAGACCAAGCCGCTAACCGGCGCCCGGGTCACCGGCAGCCTGCACATGACCATCCAGACCGCGGTCCTGATCGAGACCCTGGTCGCGTTGGGCGCCCAGGTTCGCTGGACCTCCTGCAACATCTTCTCGACTCAAGACCACTCGACTCAAGACCACGCCGCGGCCGCCATTGCCGCCGCGAGCATCCCGGTCTATACCTGGAAGGGCGAGACCCTGGAAGAATACTTTTAGTGTACGGAACAGGTTCTGAACTGGCCAGACGGCGCCGGCCCCAACATGATCCTGGACGACAGCGGCGACGCGACGCTCTTGGTCCACAAGGGCTTGGAGTACGAGAAGGGTACGTGAGTACGCATCGTCCCCAACGTACTTCCATACTAACGTACTTTCCTACGTCCGTACTTCCGCGTAATCGAGAACCTCAATAGAAACTTTAATTATACACGTCTCATCTGAGATTTTAGCTCAAGACCCTAGTGTAGCCGGCCGACGTCGATATACTATCGTCCCTATGCTCGACTAGACCCTCTCCACCG
>JADNEJ010000564.1 GCA_016292295.1 Candidatus Thiodictyon intracellulare | reverse complement strand
ACGCTGGTCTGCCTGGCGTAGAACCTGAAACGGATGGCCGTATTACGTCTGCAGTAAGATGAACACTGCGGAAAACTGTGTTTCTAGCCGAAAACAGTCTCTTTTTTGCAACAAAAGCCCGTCCAAGGGCCTCCGACGGTGGCACCAGTCGCTAAGTCCGACAGGCTGCTAGCGCTATATCCGTGAGTCTTACGCGACGATCGTCGATGTCGTGAGCAGCAGAAAGAGGGGATCAGGGCCGACTTCGACCGTGATCTAAAGCGCTTCCGTCAGTTGAAAGACATCCCCGAGGACAAGGCGGAGGCGCCCAAGGAGCCGTCCCGGCTCGCCTCGCGCAACCTCGTGACCTGCGAGAGCAGTGCCCAATGCGACCAGTATTGGGTGCTGGCCGTCGCCTATGCCAAGGCCAACGCGACGACCGCGATCCAGACCTTGGGTACGAACATCCTGATTACCGCCCCCCGGAGACGCGCGACGACCTGAGTCTCACTCTCTCCCGCATCCAGGAAAAAGACTGTGCGGCGGTCTCGATCTTCCTGGATTTGCAATGCAGGAACCAAGCGTCCGCCGGGCCTTGATCATAATTCCGCCCACCTTGTTCAGTCCCTGCATCGATTATCCCTTTAATAACATGGTTTTGCGCGCGTAAACCCACATGGACAGGCCGGCCTTTGGCGGATTTGTGATCAAGGCCCGTCCGCCGACACTGCTTGCGGCGATGAACGTGCCCTGAAGGTCTTGAGTGGCTTCCATGACGCGGTGACCACAACGGCGCCGGCCAGCGCGGACCCGGCGGGCGTACCCAAATGAGAGGTCCCGTCGTGCGTGCCGCCCCCGGTGCGGCGCGCACCAGGCGTTCGTAGCGGGTCAGCGGCGCCGAATCAGGGTGCCGACCCCCTCGTCGGTGAACAGATCCAACATCACCGCATGTTCGACACGCCCGTCGATGATATGGGCGCTCTTTACGCCACCCTGAACGGCATCGACCGCACATTGAATCTTGGGGAGCATCCCGCCGGTGATGACGCCCGTCCGGATCAACTCCTCGACCCGCCCTACGTCCAATTCCGGGATCAGCTTCCCGTCCGCATCCAGGAGTCCGGAGGTATTGGTCAGCAGCAGGAGTTTCTCCGCCTTCAGGACCTCGGCTACCTTGCCGGCGACCAGATCCGCGTTGATGTTGTAAGAGTGGCCATCGACACCCAGCCCGATCGGGGCTATGACCGGGATGAAATTACCCCGTACCAGTAGATCGACTATCGCGACGTCGATGCTCTCGACCTCGCCCACATGGCCCAGATCGATGATTTCCGGCTCCTTTAACTCCGGTGCATCGCGGCGCAGGAGTAATTTGCGGGCGTGAATCAGGTCTCCGTCCTTGCCGGTCAGCCCCACCGCGGACCCGCCGTGCCGATTGATCAGGCTGACGATTTCCTTGTTGACCAGTCCGCCCAGGACCATCTCCACCACGTCCATGGTCTCGGCATCGGTGACCCGCAGACCCTGGACGAACTCGCTCGCCTTGCCTAGGCGCTTGAGCAGGGAGCCGATCTGCGGTCCGCCGCCGTGGACCACCACCGGATTGACCCCCACCAGCTTCATCAGGACTACATCACTGGCAAAGCCCTGCTTGAGACCGTGGTCCACCATGGCGTTGCCGCCATACTTGATCACAATCGTCTTACCGCTGAAGCGGCGGATATAGGGCAGGGCCTCGATGAGGACATGCGCGATGGTTTGGGCACGTTCGACGGGTAGGGACATGGTGTCTCGACTTTGACCATTTTTGCAGTTGGGCGACGGCCCCGCGCGTGACGCCACGGCGGTGCTGACGCGTGCGCTGAGCAGGGGGGGTGCGGCGGCCGCTCGTTGCGGCCAGGCGGCACCCGCCAGTGGCCGTGGCGCGCGAGGACACGCAGGGGAAGGCCGGTGGGGCATCAACAGTGTATGTTCCGAGGTTAACCAAGACACCGGGCGTACCCAGGGATGCCTCTCCTGCCAGCATTGCCTCTCCTGCCAGCATTGATTGTACCGACTCTGCTGCCCTTTGCGCCGCTGTTCACCGCGCCGACCTGACGCTATGTGCCGGTCTTGGTGACCGGCACGCTGCTGGCCCAAGGCCCGCGCACGGTGGCCGCGGCC
>JADNEJ010000011.1 GCA_016292295.1 Candidatus Thiodictyon intracellulare | reverse complement strand
GGTGGAAGCGGCGCATCGGCAGTAGCACTCCGGCCATCGGGCAGCCATCGGGGTTAATCCCGACAGTGTACCGGACCCGCCGCCTCGACGGGGCCCCGAAGTCCGACAGGCTGCTAGCCGAAAACAGTATCTTTTTTGCCACAAAAGCCCATCCAAGGGCCTCAGGCGGTAGCGCCGTTCGCTAAGTCCGACAGGCTGCTAGAGCAGGATCGCCGATCGACTCATACTCGAAAAGTCTAGGCCGGAGCGGAACCGATTTCCCGGCCCATCCGCCGCGCCCGCCGCGCCCCAGAGCCCACGGCACGTTTCAGGCGGCGGGGGGCAGGATCGGCACGGGAAAACGCCGGGGCGAGCGGATCAGCAGCCGCTTGCGACGAGACTGCTCACCGCTCAGGAACGCAACCTGGGACTGGGGTACACCGAAGGCCCGGCCGAGGAACCGGCGCAGGGCCTCATTCGCCTTACCGTCGACCGGCGGGGCCTGGATGCGCACCCGGTAGCTGTCACCCTGATCCTCCATAAAGGCATCCTGGGTGGCGCGGGGCTGTACCCGCAAGGTCACCTCCAGATCATCACCGGACCAGTGATACCACATGCTAGCGCCCCTTAGCGTGGCGCCTGTTACCGGCCGGGACGCGGCGACCCGCGGTGCCCAGACCCGCCGCCGTCGACCGCCGAACCCTTGCGGTGCCGCGCGTCAAGGCCCGGGCGTCGCGCCGGGAAAGAGCCTGGGAACGGGTGTTCAACTGCATCTTCAGGCTACCGGTGATGTTGGCATGGAAAATCGCCTTGTGGACGCCGCTCAGGCTCAACTTGCCCACCAAGAGCTCGTTCTCGACCACCGGAATCCGCCGAAAGTTTTTCCGAACCATGACGGTGGCGGCACGCAACAGGTGTATGTACACATCTACCGAGATCGGCTCGTGTGCCATCAGGTCTTCGACATTGAGCTCCAGCACCTCGCCATAGCGGCCTATCTGACGGCCCAGGTCCACCGATTGCATACCCTCGGAGATCAAGTGGTCGATGGTCGGAAACAGACTGTGCAGGACGTCCTTCTCGGAGATCACCCCAATCAAGTGCTCCGCATCGTCCACGACCGGCAGCCCGTGGAAACAGTAGAGGCATATCAGGGAGGCGACCTCCATGATCTTGGTGCCGGGGGTGACGGCGCGCACCGAACGGTTCATTGCGTTTCTGACATTCATCAGTGAATTGCTCCTGAACGGACTCGTGGCCCCGTCTTGATGCGCCCGGGCATGGCCGGTCCTGCAGTAATTCGCGAAGTATAGCGAGCCCGTACCGCCGACGCGACGCACTCCCGGCACCCCGAGCACGCGGTTTGCGGTTTGCCCCGATCTTCACTGCTGAGGTATGGTAAATAAGATTAATACTTGGGGTTTCAAGTAGAGAAAATATGGAAAGCAGCAACGAGCCGACGACCATCACCGTCTCGCGGGAGGTCATGGACCCGCCAGTGGAGCAGACGCCCGCCGCCGACAACGGCCGCGACCAGCGCACCCGAGCGACGCGACGACGGCGCACGCGGCAGTCGATCGTCCCGCCGGGGCTCCAGGTCGCACTACCGCGACGAACGTTCGCCGCATGCGGCCACCAGCGAGATCAACCGCGACAGAAGCCGGCGCCACTTGTGGGCGGCGCGCGGGCTCGCCGCGACAGCGATCGTCGCAGCCGTCGTGCTGTCGATGATACTAATTCAGGCCAAAGCCAAGGTTGCTGCCCACGCCATGGAGATAGGGAGTCCTGATGACCGAACTCAGCCGCGCGCTGGGTAAACTGGCCCAGGCCAAGCAACTGGTCGCCGCCCAAGAGGTGGAGCTGGGGGCCCTGCTGAAACAGCGCATCCTCGGCATCACCAGCCTTTAACTTAAGAAACTCTATTAAATCAATAATAAAAAAGAAAAGAAACTGAGCTTCTCCGAGGCCGGAACGGGGGCCAAAAAGCGATTGGCCTACTAGCAGCCTGTTGGATTTAGCGACCGGCGCTACCGCCTGAGGACCTTGGATGGGCTTTTGTGGCAAAAAAGAGGCTTTTTCGGCTAGAAACGCAGTGTTCCGCGGTGTTCCCCTGACTGGAGACGTAATACGGCCATCCGTTTCAGGTTCCACGCCAGGCAGACCAGCGTCCACT
>JADNEJ010000232.1 GCA_016292295.1 Candidatus Thiodictyon intracellulare | reverse complement strand
ACAGTGACATCGTGGAACCTCCGGATCACCAAAAACGGGGCTCCTACGCTACCGGACCAGAGACGGGATTTCATGCAGCCTTACCGGAAGGACACCAGAACCCGGAAACTTCAGCATCTGTATTCATCTGTGGATTTTAGGATGACCGCTCGAGAATGCCCGGCGTTGACGCACCTTTGACGACTCACCCTCCGGCGCCCTGGCACTCGCCGCTCCTTTGGCTCACCGCGCTGCTGCTCACGGCACTGGTCACGGTCGGCAGCGCCGCCTGGTGGCTAGGCGGCCAACAGTTCGTACCCAACCTGCACCCCGTGGGCGCGCCGCCGGCCGAACTCGACGCCCGTGCGGTCAGCTTCGCGAGCCTGACCAGCCATCCGGTCTCCGACTGGCTCATCCCCGGCACCGGTGATGCCGCGGTGCTCCTGATGCACGGCAGCGGCGGGGACCAGCGCAGCCTTTTGGGTCACGTCGCGTTCCTGCATGAGGTGAGCTACACGGTGCTGAGCATCAACCTCCAGGCCAACGGCGAGAGCCACGGCACTCACGAGACGGTCGGCTTTCTGGAGTCACTCGACGCCCAGGCCGTCGTGACCTACCTGCGCACCCGGGTCGGCGCGCATCGCGTCGGGGTCATCGGCTGTTCGCTCGGCGCCGCCGCCCTGCTGGGTCCCAAGGGGCCGGTAGACGCGGATGCACTGGTACTGGAGGCCCTCTATCCGACCATCGAAGAGGCCCTGGCGAACCGCATTCGCATCCGGCTTGGCCCCTGGTCCGGCTGGCTGTACCCGCTCTTTACCTGGCAGATCCGTCCGCGCCTCGGGCTCGCCCCAGCGGACCTGCGCCCCATCGAGCGGATTGTGGCCCTCACCGTGCCGGTCTTCGTGATCGGGGGCGGGGCGGACCGGCATACCACCCCGGCGGAGACCCATCGACTGTTCGCCGCCGCGCCTGAGCCAAAACGCCTGTGGCTCGTCCCCGGCGCGCTCCAATCGGTGACCTGTACGCGGCGGCGCCGCTGGAGTATCAGCGGCGGGTGCTGGCGTTCTTCGCCGCGACCCTGGGCCCGCGGTAGCAGCAGTCATCCTGGTGCGCACGGCGCACCCTACGAAATGGCCGGTGTCTGCCGCAGGAACTGGTCGTCAGTGAGTTGCTTAACTACGAACTGCGCCACATCCGCGCGCGACACCCGCCGGGCCTGGATGGATTTGGCGAGCCCCACGGCGTAGGTACCAGTCAGTGAGCCGTCGGTCAGGCCGCCCGGGCGCACGATAGTCCAATCCAGACCGCTTGCGCGGATCAACTGTTCCTGCTCCTCCTTCGCGGCCATGATCTTTTTCAAGGTGAGCTGCATCAAGACCCTGAAGATGATCGACATCTGTTCGGCGCTGTCGCCGACCCCCATAGACGTGACCGCGATCAGGCGGCGCACCTCCTGTGACCGCATGGCCGCGAGGATGCCGACGGTGCCGCGTGACTCGATGGGCGCGGCCCCCGGGCGAGTCCCCAGGACACAAATTACCGCGTCGGTCCCCCGGACGCAGTCGTCGACCGCCGCCTGATCCAGGACATCACCGACGATCGAGGTGATGCCGTGTCGCTCGGCAGGCAGCTTGGCCGGGTCGCGTACGAGGGCCTGGACCAGATGCCCTTGCGCCAGGGCCTGTTGCAAGACCTCGCGGCCGGTGCCCCCGGTCGCGCCGAAGAGTGCGATATTCAAGCTCGTGGTCTCCTTCATCGGAATGAATGGGTGCCGCGGGGCGCGGCCCTTGCCCAGACGCGCGCCCCCCCGAGGTAATTATGGGGTCGATCCCTGAACTCGACTTTGGCCATTTTAGGCGACCCCGATCATCGTGCCAGCCGCAACCGACAATCGGGGGGCCAGGGTCCGCATGGCGAACCCTGGAGAACCATGGAGCCAATCCGTCTGGTCTGCTACGCGGCGCCGGGGCCCCGGGGCGGCGGCCGGGCATGCTGCGCGCTGCCGCTCAAGCAGTCGCGGCCAGTTGCGCGAGCACGCGCTCCTAGGCAGGGCGGGAAATTACCACCTGATCCCGATCCGCGAGCGAGTGGACGTTATTCCCCTCGGCCCAGATGGTGCTGCGCACGCGCGCCAGGCAGTCGGAAAAGGTGGCCTGCGGCTTGAGGTACCAGGCG
>JADNEJ010000446.1 GCA_016292295.1 Candidatus Thiodictyon intracellulare | reverse complement strand
TGCCGCCATACGCCTGCACCAGCACGCTCAGATCCAAGTCTTCCACCACCTCGACTACGTAGCGTGCCAGATGGCCCTTGGACAACCAGTCCTGCACCGACAGCGGCAGGAGCAAGTTAGTGTCGCGGTCCATCAGGTGGAAGCGGCGCATCGGCAGTAGCACTCCGGACATCGGGGTTGATCACGGCAGTGTACCGGACCCGCCGCCGACCGACGGGGCCCCGAAGTCCGACAAGCTGCTAGCGGGGGCGTTGGCGTCGAACAACCCCCAGTTGATGCCGCCCGGCCGTTGCGGGTAAACGTTGATATTCTGCTGCTCCGTCGCTGCACCGGCGGCGAACAACAGGGCGAGCATCGCCGCTGGTTTGTGTCTCATGTCTCGGGATGCTCCTGTGCGGGTACGCTGGCCTGGGTATCCCGGGCGGGGGCGTAGATGTCACCCCTGCGGCAGCGCGAGATGTCGTTCTGTAGCAGGCTGCGCCAGATCGACGAACCGTGGTGGACCTGCACCGCAACGCCCATTGGCGCGGGCGGCGGCCGGTCTTACTATTCTCGCAAATCGTAATACTGAGCGCGGGCCCGTCGAGGTCCACTTCGGCTGAGCTCTGACCGAGCGCCCGTCAAAGTGACAGGGGGCTGGTAATCCTGCAGCCGTGGGTGGATGTCTACCCCGGCTGGGAGCGTTCAGGACCTACTGACGAGCATCCGACGAACGGGGCAAAATACCCCGCACACAAGCTGCTCCGCCCCAATTCCGCCCCAGAACAAAAAAGACACGAAACGACAACTCGAAAAATCCGCTTAACTCTTTGAATAATTGGAGCCGGCACACGGATTCGAACCGTGGACCTGCTGATTACAAATCAGCTGCTCTACCAATTGAGCTACGCCGGCGAGTAATGGGGACCTGCGGCTGCAAGTGATGCGCCGACTGTAGTCTGAAGTGGGAGTTTACCGCGATCGGGTCGTCAGGCGAAGGGGGGCAGAGGGCACCGGGCGCCGGACAGACCCGAGCAACGGCTTAGCGGCTGCGAATTCAGGCGCGGCGGCAGGCGCCGAGGCACCTCGCCTCCCGACCCAAGGGACGGTGTCATCGTGTGGGTGCTCGCCGACTTGCTCCAGGTGGTCCAGCACAGGTGCCGGGGCCGCACGCCGGGGGGCATCGCCACCCCCGACTCCGGCTGGCTCCGAGGCGCAGGGCGGCCGAACGCCCCTTGCGGGCCCCAGCGATAACCTTGCGCAACCCTGCTCGGCAGGCCAAAAAGTGGCGCTTGGTGCGCGGTTAGCGCCTTCCTCGGACGACGCGGAAGGCGCCGTAGGTGCCGGCGTCATGGATACTAGTCGCCACGCGATAGGCGAGGGTGTCGTAGTTGCAATAATAGTCCTCCCAACCGCAGCGCTTGCCCTTCACCCCGCGGGACAGATCGGTGTCGCTGCACCACTCATGCACGTTGCCCACCAGCCCGTAGAGCCCCAGGGAGTTGACCACCAGATTGCCGCGCCGCCGCCACCTGTTCGCGTTATATTCCCAATAGAACTGCTCGTAGATGCGCTGCCAGGCGGTGGCATCCTGACCCGGGGTCGCACCCCGTGCGGCATACTCCCACTCTGCAGGGCTAGGTAGCCGTATCCCCAGTGCAGCCGCGGGGTGGTGGGCCGGCCTGCCGCATTCGTCGATGAGCAGACTTAAGATCTCATCATAGGACAGGGCCAGTCTCTGTCTGCGACTCAGCAGGTTGCAATAGCGGATGGCCTGCTCTCAGGTCGCCTGCATGATGTATTGCACCTCATCGCGGTCGCTCGCCGCGCCCTCCACGATGCACCGGTAGTCGCTGACGGTGACGGTGACGGTGACGGGATAGGGTGCAATCAGGAAGTCCGCGGTTACGAAGCGGTCATCGCGAGTGATGAGGATCAGTTCTTCTCGATTTTGGCCATTTTAGGCGACCCCGATCATCGCGCCAACCGCGCCCGGCAATCGGGGGACCAGAGTCCGCACGGCGGACTCTGGAGGAGCATGGAGCCAATCCGTCTGGTCTGCTACGCGGCCCCGGTGCGGCGGCCGGCCAGGCAGTCGGAAAAGGTGGCCTGCGGCTTGAAGTACCAGGCGGTCGAGCGTGGCAAGGACGCCCAGTGGTCGCGCAGCCGATGCACCATC
>JADNEJ010000339.1 GCA_016292295.1 Candidatus Thiodictyon intracellulare | reverse complement strand
AACGCCCGGCATCTGGGCTAAAGTTTCTCGCGGCAGGACCTTCGGACATTTTTTATTACCCTGGTCTGGTAGTCGCTGCGCAACTCGATCTGGTATCCGTGCGAGACAATGGCGTTCTCTACCATCGCGTGCGCACAGGCGCCCCTGACGGGGGCCACCGTGATTTCCAGATTCCCTGATGAGGTATAAAGAGGGTGGCCTAACGCGCAAGCGCTGAGGAGCAAGACGCAAGGAATGGACAGCGCGCGCTCCATGTCTCACTCACCCTCAGGCCGACAGGCCAAGGTCTGCCCATAGGCGCAAAGTCGGGCCGGACTGGTTCATGGTGTAGAAGTGCAGACCCGGGGCACCCCCATCGAGCAGGTTACGACACAGGCGCAGGACAACCTCGTGGCCGAAGGCACGCAGGGACTCCAGGTCGTCCCCGTAGCCTTCCAGTCGCCGCCGGGCCCAACGTGGGATTTCGGCCCCGCAGGCGTCGGAAAAGCGCGCAAGCTGCGTGTAGTTGATAATCGGCATGATGCCGGGGACGATGGGGACATCGATCCTCAGCGCGTGGGCCGCATCGACGAATCCGAAATAGGCGTCGGCGTTGTAGAAATATTGAGTGATGGCGGAGTCGGCCCCGGCCTGCACCTTGCGCTTGAAGTTCTCGAGATCCCGCGCCGGATTGGGTGCCTGGGGGTGGTATTCGGGGTAGGCGGCGACCTCGATGTGGAAATCGGCGGCGTGCTCGGCGCGGATGAACTCGACCAATTCATTGGCGTACCGGAAGGCCCCGGCGGACCCGATCCCGGTGCCGGAGGGGAGATCCCCGCGCAGGGCGACGATGCGGTGGATGCCCTGGGCGCGGTAGCGCTCGAGCAGGGCGCGGACCTCGTCGGGGTTGGAGCCGATGCAAGCGAGGTGCGGGGCGGTGTCGAGGCCCTGGCCGCGCAGCCAGGCGATGGTCTCGAAGGTGCCCTCGCGAGTAGAGCCCCCGGCGCCGTAGGTAACAGAGAAGAACTCCGGCGCGACGGCCGCGAGCTCGGCGATGACGGTCTTGAGCTTCGCGCATCCCTCCGGGGTCTTGGGGGGAAAGAGTTCAAAGCTGAAGGCGGTTCGGTCTTGATCGGTGGCGTTCATGCTGGCGCGGCCCTGGGCTTGCGTGTTGCGCCCTTGAGGGGCTTTGGAGATGCAGTCTTGACTCGTTATTTAACCGCTGCCCTGCAGGGCGCGCACGGCGCACCCTAACCGCTCTGCCCGGTAGTCCTAGTACCCCACGATGGAAATTCTAATGCCATTTTTTGGAGTATTTCGTCAACTCACTAGCGTCCAAACGTTTAGTCGAAAAAAATCAATTAAATATGTTGTAGGATGTCCGCGGAATCGGAATCCTTATCAGTAACTAACTGATTAACTGATTTATCTGAGTGCGCTCGAGTAGGGTCAGGCTCAGGACCTGTAGTAAAGTGTAGAGGCTGGCGTCAATATTCATTCGCTTTTTCAAAATCGCCACCAATATGTAGGTAGAGATGGCTATCCAGATTTGCGATTTCACCGCATTCTGGGAGGCGCCGAAAAACGCTTTGATGCGCACGCTTTGATGCGCAAGTGTTGCTTAATCCATTTGAAAAACAGTTCCGCTTGCCAGCGGCAGCGGTAAAATTCCGCAATGGTAAGCGCCGGTAGGTAGAGTAAAGTTATTCGTCAGGAACACGAACGTGTGATCTGTCGTTGCATCGTGATACTTGATACACATGAACTTTTCGTGGTAGTAATGTGGCGTATGAGCGTCCGCCAGGACGACAGTCTAATCGCAGATGAGGCTCATTTCTTTGTCGACCGGTTGAGAGTAGACGCGGTGTATCTGGGTATTGGACTTCGCCCGTGTGATGAAGAAGTCTGCAGCGATTGAAAAGCGGTAGAGGAAGAGGAAATCCACATATCCGCGGTCCATAATGTATACATGTTTCATCTGAGATTTTCGCTCTAGACCCTAGCGTAACCTGCCGACGTCGATATACTATCGTCCCTATGCTAGACTATACCCTCTCCACCGAACAACTCGCCGAGCTGCGTGTCGCCCACCGGCATATTCGCGACCAGCGCGAGGCTGACCGCATCAAGACGGTCGTGTCGCTGGCGGGCGGCTGGCCGGCAGAGCAGGTCGCCGGAG
>JADNEJ010000430.1 GCA_016292295.1 Candidatus Thiodictyon intracellulare | reverse complement strand
CGGCCGTCGAGCTGTGTCGCGTAGGCTTATGATCGTCCACGAGGGCTAAGAACAGAGGGGGCTAAACGGCTACCGGCCGGCTTGACGCTCACTGTGCTGCCGACACCGTCCCCGCACGGGCGATGGCGGTCTCGAGCAGTTCCAGGAAGTCCCGTTCGTCCCGAATCAGGGCCACCTCCTGCGATGAGACAGTATAGCCGTGGGGCCGGGCGATGGCCTCGTAACGGGGAACGCGCGAGTGAAAGAGCCGCGGGAAGACCCAGCGGGTGAAATCGTCTGGCGCAATCTCCGCCACATACTCCAGCCCCCGCGCCACCAGATAGTCCGCGACCGCGGTCTGGAGGAACTCCGGGCGGTAATAGAGCGGCTTAGGATCGGCCTGGGCACGCTTGATCAGCTTGATCTCGTCCGTCTCCGGAACCCGGATATAGAGGATCAGGCTGTGCTGGGCCAGAAGCGAGATGACGCGCGGCTCCTCCAGTTCGCACAGGCTCCCGCCCACATCGTTGACCAGATTGGCGTAACCGTAGATCTCCTTGGCTTTGCGGATGAAGTCCGGCACGTCGCTCATGGCCGCGATCTCGGCTTCCCGGTAGAGCGCCTGACGACGGCTGAACTCTGGCAGCGGCAGCCCGCCCAACTCCGGATTCCCGAGCTTACCTACGAAGCTTAACACGGACCCAAGATCCATCACCTTGATGTTATTTCGAATAAAGATCCAGTCGCTGCGCAGCAGGTCGCGCAGGAAGGGGTCGCGCATGGCGTGGGCCTTCACCAGGTCCAGGATCGGCTCGTCCAGATAACGGGTGCCGATGCGGTAGTCACTCGAGTAGTGGAACCAGTCACTGCGGCGCAGCAGGTCGGACAGCCAGGTCTTTCCGACCCCTGACATTCCGAGCAATGTCAAGCACTTATGTGGCAAGGCGCGGAATTCATTGACGGTGAATTTCATGCGGGTGCTTCGTCAGGTGGCGAGGTACCGCGGGCGCGGTGTTGGCCGGACCCCTAATGGTAATCGAGCCGCGGTCACGCTGACCAGCACTGCGGCCTTTGAGCTCACCCTTTGCCCCTCATCTTGGGGCCATGGCGCCCGGCTGCTCCCCACCTACCGAAGCCCCCCTTGCCCCCAGAGTCCCTGACCCGCATCAAGATCAGCAAGGAGCACCTGAATTTCAGCGCTGTGGAGATCGGGGTCTCCTCCGGCTCCGGGCTCGTGACCGACGCCAGTTCCGGCATCGGACGGGCCATCACCACCCGCTTCGTGCCGGACGGCTACAACGTCATCAATATCTCACGCCACCCCTGTGCCGAGCGGGGCGTGGAGAACATGCGCAGCGACCTGGCGGTGCCGGGTGCGGCGGATTCACTGGCGGGCGCCCTGACGCCCTGGATCGCAGACGCGGGGCGAGTGTGCCTAGTCCACGATGCCTCGGCCATGCACCTGGACCGGGTGGACAACCTCGCGAGCGCCGACCTGCGCGCCAGCCTGGAACTCAACTTGGTCGCGCCCAACGCGCTGAACCGGATCTGCATCCCACTCCTGAAACCCGGCTCGAGCATCCTCTACATCGGCAGCACCCTGGCCAAGAAGGCGGTCCCCGGGGTCTCCGGCTATATCATCGCCAAACACGGGGTGGTCGGCCTGATGCGCGCCACCTGCCAGGACCTGGCCGAGCGCGGCATCCACATCTGTATGATCTGCCAGGGCTTCACGGACACTCGGCAGTTGCGCGCACTGAATCGGCGACAACGCCGACACCCTGGCCTCCATCACCGCACTCTCGGCCTTCGATCGGCTGATCGAGCCCGGGGAGATCGCCGAGGCGGTCGCCTTCGCCGCCCGCGCCTTGGTCCTCAACGGCGCCCTGATCCACGCCAACCTGGGGCAGCGCGAGCGATGAGTCAGTCCAACCTCGTGGCGTCGCTGTCCAAGCTTGGTCAGCCTCGCAATGATCTGAATCAACATCGTCTTACCTTGCGCGTTTCGGATCGAGACTCGGTAAACACGGCATTATGTAGCAAACGTGCATTGCTATTTATTCAGTGACTTGGCTACGACTTTCCGATTCTGAGCCAGCTCCGGCAGCCGGGTTTCTCACCGAAAGCTGGGAGATCCCGACGCGTAACCGTTTAGCCCCCCTGGTTGCCAAGTAGCCGTAGCGGGTCGCCCCGATCAG
>JADNEJ010000139.1 GCA_016292295.1 Candidatus Thiodictyon intracellulare | reverse complement strand
CACCGCGCGGGTGTCGGTCCCCATCGCGCAGTTGGATGCCATTGTCGAGCGCACCCGTACTGAAGCGCTGCCGGTGCACGACCACGCTACCCTCAAGGCGGCGGTGGACACGCGACATGCCGGTCTTCGGCGCCGTCTCGGATGGGGCGCTGGCCTATCTGAGCGCACGCGCCGAGCGAGTGTCGATACCCGCCGGGCACTGGTTCTTTCGCCAGAGTGACCGGGGCGAGACCATGTATGTGCTGCGCTCGGGGCGGGTCGAAATCCACGGCGCCCTGGGTGAGCGTGCCGAGGTCATCGGGAGACTGGGACCGGGGGACTGCTTCGGCGAGATGGCCCTCATCGACCTCTATCCGCGTAGCGCCGGGGTCCGCGCCGCGGAGGACTGCCTCGCTCTGGGGATCAGCAACGCCCTACTCTACCAACTCTACGCGGTGGACCCCGAGCCCTTCACCCTGATCATAATGAACCTGGCGTGGGAACTCAGTCGTCGACTGCGGCGCACCGAGGCCATGCTGTTCAAGCACCGCGAACCACCGCTGCACCCCGAGCGCCACCCCACGGGGGCCCTCAGTGAGATACCATATGTATAGTAGTTAATGCGGATCAGGCGACTCCGGCGCCGCATGCGGCTGATCGTGCAGTTGAACCGGCGCACTCGGGGTCCCCGGCCCCCGGTTGTGGGCGCGGATGTTGAGCATCTCGACCGCCACCGAGAAGGCCATGGCGAAATAGATATAACCCTTGGAGAGGTGCTGACCGAGCCCCTCGGTGACCAGCAACATCCCCACCAGGACCAGAAAACTCAGGGCCAACATCCGGATGCTCGGATGGGCATCGACATAGTCGCCGATGGACTTGGCCGCCAGCATCATGATGCCGACCGCGATGACGATGGCGATCACCATCACCGGTACATGGCTGGCCATGCCCACGGCGGTGATGACCGAATCGAGCGAAAAGAGGATGTCGAGCAGCACGATCTGGGCGAGCACCATCCAATAGCGAGAGGGGGCACGTATCTCCGATTCATGCACGTCCCTCTCCAGGCTGTCATAGATCTCGTCGGTGCTCTTCCACAGCAGGAACAGGCCGCCCAGGATCAACACCAGGTCGCGCCCGGAGATCGCCAGGGCATCACGCAGGGACGGGTCTGTCAGGCTGGCGGCATACTCCGGCCAGACGGTGAAGAGCGGTGCGGTCAGGCGCATCATCCAGGCCAGCGAGAGCAGGAGCATGATGCGCGTGATCATCGCGAGCGCCAGGCCTTGGAAGCGCGCCCGGTCGCGCTGCGCTGCCGGCAGCCGGCCGACCAGGATGGTCAGGATGATGATGTTGTCGATCCCGAGCACGATCTCCAGCGCGGTCAGGGTGATCAGCGCAATCCAGGCCTCGGGGCTCGCAACCCAGCCGAATACGCCCTCGGCCCCGCAGCCGAGCAGGGAACAGAGCCCGAGATCGATCACGCGGCCGCCGCGGCGCCGGTCTGACCCGTCACCAGTTCAGGGATGGACTCGGGATCGGGCATCCCATGCACCACCAGCGCCGGGCGGTCGTCGCCGCCGGCATAGACGCTGATGTCCCCGATGGACAGCTTACGTTGCCACGCGCTCTGGTCGACACGCACGCGTTGCACTTCGCCCAGCGGGATTACGATGCGCTGTTTCGCCGCAAAGCCTCGGCGGTAGACCAGAGACTCATCCGTGATCGTAAAGCACTCAAAGCGGGCGGGGGCGTACCACGCGTAGAGTCGCACACAACCCAGGAAGAAGATGGTCACGCCGAGGAGCTGAAGGTTGTCGGCACTCAACCCGGGGAGCAGCCCTCCCATGGTCGCCGGCGCAACGTAGCGGCCGGCCCCGACCACCAGGAACCCGGCGAACATGATCACCACCACGAGCAGGGTGGAGAGGGGGCGCATCCGAAATATCTTCGGGTGGGCTTCGTAACGGACCTCATCAAGCATCTGAAACTCCCGGGACCTGTCATGAAAAAAAAGGGGGTGGATAAAGGGTGGCGGACCAGGCGGCGAACGGTCGCTCCGGCAAAGCGGAGCGGTCCGCAAAAGATGCGCATGAACACTAGTACCCCACGATGAAAATCTTAATTTTATTTCTTAGAATATGTCGTAAGCTACCATTTTTTCAGAATTCTACTGATTCCCTGCGATGCCCTTA
>JADNEJ010000113.1 GCA_016292295.1 Candidatus Thiodictyon intracellulare | reverse complement strand
AGCACGCTCAGATCCAAGCCTTCCACCACCTCGACCACGTAGCGTGCCAAGTGGCGCTTGGACAACCAGTCCTGCACCGACAGCGGCAGGAGCAAGTCAGTGTCGCGGTCCTTCGGATGGAAGCGGCGCATCGGCAGTAACACTCCGGCCATCGGGCGGCCATCGGTGTTGATTCCGACAGTGTACCGGACCCGCAGCCTCGACGGGGCTCCGAAGTCCGATAGGCGCGGCAAGGGAGGCGCGGACAACTCGGCGATGGAGAGTGGGGCAGATGGGCTATACCCATGCGCTCCGCCAGCGACTGCATGATACCGGCAAGAAGGCCGAATTGCTGGGAGCCGGTGAGTATGAAGCGACTGGGGACGTGCACCTCGTCGACCATGCCTTGGAGCCAGGAGAAGAGGTCCGGCCAGCGCTGTGTCTCGTCGAAGACCGCACCTTTGACGAAGCGTGCCAGGAAGGCACCAGGAAGCCCTTGCCTTGGGGTCTTCCTGCGCGAAGGCACGCTCGGCAGGGTCTTCCAGGCTGACCTAAGGACGACCGGCGAAGAGTGCGCAGGTGAGCGTCATCTTACCAGATTAGCGCGAGCCCGTTAAGGCGACGATCGGGAAGCTGGCGGCCAGGCGGCGCAGGATGGGTTCGATCTGGCGTGGGATCATCTGGAATTTATACAAATTCACAATCACATTGTCAATTTGTATATTTCCTGTGATTATGCTCAGCCGCCCCCACACCAAGCGCCGCCAGAATCCTATGCCGTCTACCCCTGGTCCAGTCGCCGTCTTCGCCTCCTTCTCCGGCACCGGCGGGGTCGAGCGGATGCTGATCAACCTGATCCGCGGCTTCGTGGACCTGGGCCAAGCAGTCGACCTGGTGCTAGTGCGCGCCGAAAGTCCGCACCTGCGGCGCCTCCCGGGGTCGGTCCGGCGGGTGCAGCTTGCCAACAATCACACTCTGCTCGCAGCACCGGCACTGGCCCGCTACTTGCGTGAGCGCCGCCCTGCCGCCCTGCTGGCGGCCAAGGACCGGGCTGGCCGCACCGCCGTCCTCGCCCGCGCCCTTGCGGGCACCGGCACCCCGGTGGCACTGCGGCTCGGCACCAACCTGTCCACCGCCATGGCGGGGCGTGCCGCGGTCTCACGGTGGCTGCGCTATCTGCCGATCCGGCTGCTCTATCCGCGGCTGGACCGCATCATCGCGGTCTCCGCCGGGGTGGCGCAGGACACCGCGCGCATCGCCCGGCTGCCGTCGGCGTCCATCGCGGTCATCCGCAATCCGGTGATTACCCCGGAACTGGCGGCCCAGGCGGCGCAACCCTGCCCACACCCCTGGCTCAATGCCACCGGCCCACCCGTCATCTGCGCCGCCGGACGGCTGCAGCGCCAGAAGGATTTCCCGACCCTGATCCGCGCCTTCGCCCGGGTACGGGCCGGGCGCAACTGCCGGCTCCTGATCCTAGGTGAGGGCCGCGCCCGGGCGCGGCTCGCCGCCCTGATCGCCGAATTGGGGCTTGCGGACCAGGTGGCCTTGGTCGGATTCCAGTCCAACCCCTATCCCTACCTGGCCCGCGCCGCGCTGTTCGTTCTGTCCTCCGCCTGGGAGGGCTCGCCCAATGTGCTGACCGAGGCCCTGGCCCTGGGGGTGCCGGTGGTCGCCACCGATTGCCCGAGCGGTCCCGCCGAGGTACTGGATGGGGGCCGCTTCGGCCCCCTGGTGCCGGTCGGGGCGGTAGACGCCATGGCTGCGGCCATGACGGCGACCCTGGACCAGCCCCTGACCACCGCGCTCTTGCGCGCGGCGGTGAGTGAATACGAACAGGGTCGCAGTGCCCGGCGCTATCTGGAGGTCATGGGGCTGAGCCGCTAAGTCTTACGCAACCAGCGGCAGGGTGCCGAAGCGTCGGACGCCGCGCGCGTCGGCAGTGTCGCCTGGTTCCTGCCACGGGCTGCTTAGGGTCAGCGCCTTGCCCACCCCATCCTTATGGCCTCGGTGCGGGCGGCACGGCCGGCGGGCGGACATAGCAATCAACCAAGGTCTCCGATTGCGGCGGCTGCGCCCCGACCGTCGGGGCGATGGCGTTGACGGTCTCACCGAGCACCTGCCGCACGACCTCAACCGAGCGCTTTCCGACGACGACCAACGTGGCGGTGGCACAGGTGAACACCCACAGCCAAAGCAGCC
>JADNEJ010000069.1 GCA_016292295.1 Candidatus Thiodictyon intracellulare | reverse complement strand
CGGCAGCGCGCGGCATACCCGGCCGCCGCGCCGGGGCCGCGTAGCGGACCAGACGGATTGGCTCCATGGTTCTCCAGAGCCCACCGTGCGGACCCTAGCCCCCGATTGCCGGTTGCGGCTGGCACGATGATCGGGGTCGCCTGAAATGGCCAAAGTCGAGTTGAAGTAGAACGAGGTAATCGCCAGTGAGGTGCGCGCCGCATCCCACATCGCGATCATGCGCTCGGTCACCTCGCTCTCGCCGCGCCAGCGCAGCGGGCCCAGCACGCCTTGCAGCGAGTTCGGATTGCAAAACCAGTAGTCGAGCGCGTGGTCGCCGTCAGCCGTCTCCCCGCCCAGCGTTGCCAGGTGGTCCTGCCGCAGCGGGTCGCCATTGTCAGTGAAGCTGGCGAGGAGCGTCCGCACGACAGGCCCCCGCAGCGCCACGGAGTACTAGTTCCAGCCCTCGAAGGACGCACTGGTGATGTTGCTGCTGCCGAAGACGGCCTCGCCCGTATCGGCCACCTTAATCTTCACATGCTGGCCGCCGATATAGCGCTGCACGAGGCCGCCTGGGCGGTAGAAGGTGGCGGTGCCGCCACCGACCCGCAGACCATCCAGCCGCCTGGACAGTTCCCGCCGCTGGTCGGCCATCATCAGCACGCCGCCAAGGGTCTGGCCGAAGCCGTCCAGCAGCGGGTCACGTGCACGCCGCGGCATTGCGCGTCGAGCAGGGCCTGCCCGTAGGCATTCCACTCCATGTAGAAGCTGGAGAGGCACTGGCGCCACTCTGCCGCGCGGTCCCAGAGCGGCAGAAAGGAAGAGGCGGCCGGCATACGGCTACAGGCGGTAGCCGCCGGCCACGTCGAGGTTCACACCGGTCACATACCCGGCCTCAAGCAGATACAGCAGCGCCTGGGCAACGTCGTCCAGCGTACCGGGGCGCGCCAGCGGTGCCTCCTGCTCAATCTCGTCGGGGCCCGGCAGGTTGATGGAGTTGTCGAGCTGTCCGGGCGAAATCATGTTCACGCGAATCTTCCGGTCGGCATACCCGGCGGCCAGGGCGCGCGTCAGCACCAAGAGCCCCGTCTTGCTGACGTAGTAGTCCGCACCGCAGCGGTTGGCGCGAATGCCTTCCAGTCCTGCCATGCCGATGTTGATGATCTGTCCGCCGTCCGGCATGAGCCCGAGGGCGTGATAGCAGCAGTAATAGGCTCCTGACAAGTTGGCGCCAATGGTGTCGTCCCACACCGTCGGGTCGAGCCGCGTCACGTCCTGCGGGTTGTAGTTGCCGACGTTGTTCACCAGCAGGTCCACCCGCCCTTCCTGGGCACAGATATTCTCGAAGGCGGCGGCTACTTCGGTGCGCCGGCTGATATCGGTTCGCAGGCAGCGGGCACGCCTCCCGCCAGCGTCAATCTCCCGCTCCAGCGTCAGGGCATCCTCCTCGGAGGCGCGATACAGGCAGATGATGTCGTAGCCCTGCGCCGACAGTCTCAGGGCCAGATGTCGGCCCAGGCGCCGCGCGCCGCCCGTGACCACCGCAACCAGGCGTTCACTCATGCTCGCGTGCGCTCCAGCACCGGCTGTTCCGCTGCCCGCTCATGGGGAAATATGCCGACGATGCAGTCCATCTGCAGTCGGCAGGACACCTGCCGTACCGATCATGCTTGCCTCTTGTGCTCCACCCACGCCTGCTTGTCTGCCTGCGCGGGAGGTGAACTCAGTCCGATAAAGTGTCAAAGTGTCGTTCCGCTCTTGTTTACATCAGCGTTCCCGGATTATAAACCTCTTCCTGAATGTTTCGCCATCGCAGGCATAAAGCAGGTCAAGGCGCTCGCACGCGGCCTTGATCATAATCCCGGTCACCCGTCGTCGCGGCAGCCCGTCGCGGCCGGGGGCCGCGCCCAATGCCATTAATTTAGGCCCCGCTTACCGGCAGCGCTTGAAGTTGGGGTGGAAACCCTGGATTTTTGCCGGCTCCATCTTGCGTGATGCGACGCGATCTGGTTGCACGGCTTCGACACTGGCCGCCATCTTCAAGACCAACGCGGTGACTAATTCCTGGCCCGCGAGTCCCAAGAACAGCCGTGCGATGGCGTGCTTCATCTTCGAGAAGGCGTTGGCGAAGTTCACCCGGTAGGCGTGGCACCGCGTCTGGTAGAGCCGGTCGGCAATCGCCTGGGCGACCCAGACCAGAATCGTC
>JADNEJ010000360.1 GCA_016292295.1 Candidatus Thiodictyon intracellulare | reverse complement strand
CCAGGGCGACTTGCGCTCCTTGCTGACGGAGAACTTTGAAATAACCGGTCGGTGAAAAAACCGAAAATTTGGCATTAGCTGAGTATAACCGCGGCGAAGACGGTGACCGCTGCCTTCAGGAGGCAAGAGTTCCGCCCCCGGCCTTTAGCAGTACTTCGGCCGCGACGGATATTGCCCTCGTGGTGGCCGCAATAATGACCAAGGCCCCGCCTCACCAAAACACCCGCCCACGAGGGGGAGAGAGAAAGAGGGTCGGCACCTTGCGCTGATGGCGCCGGCGGCGGACCAGGGGGGCTGAGCGCTGATCCACGCACCTGGTGAGGCCTGGACAGAAGTGCCATTGCCGGGAAACCGGGCGCAAGGGGGGCTTCGTCAATGCAACGGGGCGCGCTCTGGCGGACAATCAGCGGGTTTGTGGCCCCGGCAGCCCCAACAATCCCCTTCTTCCATCGGTCAGCATCGGTAAGTCACAATGAGCGGCGCTCTAGAATATCTCATCGCGGTGCGCGGCGACGCGCTCGGTCACTATTTCAAGTTCCTCAAGGACGCGGGCAAGCACCTCGATCTCAAGACCCGCGACCTGATCTCGGTCATCACCAAGGTCCACTCGCAGACCGAGGCGGGCTTCAAGCAGTACCTGATGCGCGCCCTGCGCGACGGCTGCACGCCTATGGAGGTCATCGATGCCCTGCTCATGGCCTTTCCCGCCCTGGGCCTGGCCAAGATCATCTGGGCCACGGATATCCTGCTTGTGATGGGGATCCCCGAGTTCTCGCCCGAGTTGATCGCGGCCGCGCCTCAGTGGCGCGATGTCATGGCGGTGGCAGACATCGCCGACGGTGAGGTCCAGCGGGTCGAGCGAAGTAATCGAATCGTGTTCGTCTATCGCGCGGGCGATGCCTACCAGGTCTATGACTCGCACTGTCCGCACCAAGTCACCAATATCCCCCACCTGGCCTTGGAGGGCCTAACCCTGACCTGTCCCAAGCATCAGTGGAAATTCGACATCCGCACCGGGCCCTGCATCGAGAAGGGCAAACACCCCATGAAGATCTTCGAGACCCGGGTGGAGGGCGGGCGCCTGTTAGCCCTTTGGTAGGGAGCGATCCAAAGTGATGTCGTCGGCGTAGTTCGTAGGATGGGCAGAGCGTGGCGATGCTCATCTGCCGCTGCGGTCATCGATGATGGGCATCGCTCTCGATCTGCCCATCCGACGTCGCTGCATGGGGGAGGGCGTCGCGCCTGGCCGGCGAGTCCTAAGCCCCTCCTCAGGCGCTGCGCTCACGCAGCAGCTTGACCTGAAACAGGGTGTTGCGCTCCTCCTCCTCGAGCGCCGACGCGATGAAATGGATGGTCCGGCGGTAGCGCGGGATGATGTTGTACTTGAGCGCGTTGACCCGCTTCTGCGCCTTGCGCTGTTCCTCCATCAGGCGGTGCAGAGCGGTCTCCACCTCGCTCAGGCGGGCCAACAGGACGGTCGCGTTGGCCAGGCTGTCGCGGCTGGTGTCGAAACTCGCGTCGGTGCCGAGCAGTCCCATGGGCTTGAGCGGCAGCCGCTCGGCCGTGACCGCGGGGTACTCCACGCCCAAGGCGCGACGCGGGCATATGCCCACCCGCAGTGCTGCTTCGGCCCCCAGGGCCGCCTGGCGGATACCCCGGCTGCCCATGCGCAGATGAGTGAGGCTCAGGCACTGGTAAGCCTGCGCCAGTGCCTGCTGCGCCTGGGCGCGCAGGCCGCGGTATTCGCCGATGCGCTCGTAGACCAGGCGGGTGAGCAGTTCACGCTTGCGCTCCAGCAAGTCGTGCCCCCCCTCCAGGAATTTCACCTGCTTTTTGAGCTTAAGCAGGGTGTTCTTGGTAGGCGGGACCTTGATCAGGGGTTGTGCCATGGTATCTCGGTGTGCGGCGAGCGATTGATGGAAGAGGAATTGTCCGCAAATGAACGGCATTATTATGTAGCCTCAACTTTGGCCATTTTTGCAGTTGGGCTACGGCCCCGTGCGTGACGCCACGGCGGTGCCGAAGCGTGTGCTGAGCAGGGGGGTGCGGCGGCCGCCAGTGACCGTGGCACACAGGGACACGCAAGGGAAGGCAGGCGAAGCATCAACAGTGTATATTCCAAGGTCGAGAAAGACACCGAACGTACCCAGGGATGCCCCTCCTGCCAGCCTCGATTGTACCGACT
>JADNEJ010000167.1 GCA_016292295.1 Candidatus Thiodictyon intracellulare | reverse complement strand
GTCAAGCATAGGGACGATAGTATATCGACGTCGGCCGGTTACGCTAGGGTCCTGATAGGATTCTGAGCGATAATATCAGATGAGACGTGTATATGTTAGCGAGAGCGCTCGCCGTCCTGCTGTCATGCGCTCGGGTTTCCTGCCCCTGATCGGACACGAAAAAGAGGATTGCGTCATGACATCTCGTTCGTCTCCGAGGAAATCGCTGCGTGCATGGGCGGCAGGGGTGTTCTGCTTGGTCCTGGTCATGGCGGCATCGCTGGCGCAGGCCGCCGCGACCTCAGTCGCAATCGGGTTCGATGCCGACAACAATCCCGAGTGTACGCTCACGCTCGGTAGCCGTACGCTGCGGGGCCTGGAAGTGGCCCTGACCACCGCGGTGACGACCACGGTGAGTACCGGGACCGTGGGGGCGATCACGAGGCGCACCTGTATCGCCGGGGCATTCGGCCCAGCGGTTCCCGTGAGTCCCGGCGGCTGGCCGGTGGGAATAGCAGCCGGTCGCAGCGGTTCGGACCTGATCGAGACTTTCCTTCCGCTGGCTGACCTGGGCGGCGCAAGGGCGCTGAGGATCGGCGCCATCATCGCGGCCGGCAGCCTGAGCGCGACCAACCTGTTTTATCTGTTTGCCGCAGCTCCCGGGTTGGCGGTGCCGATCCCCGCCCTGTCGCTGACTGGACTGCTGCTGGTATTGGTCGGTGGGTCGAGCTGGCTGATGCGTCGCTATACGCGTCAGGGCGGGTAACTGCTGCTCGTGCTATGCGTTGTGGTGAGCGCCCTGACCACCGTCTCTGCCCTTGCCATTGTTGCGGACGGTAATGGTACCGACTGGACCGGGATTTTTCCGTTAGCGATGGATTCCAAGGGCGAGGTGTCGGCTGGCCAGGACCTGGTTGCGCTCTATGCCGTCAAGGACGGCGCCAAGCAGCTTGCGCTGCGCATCTACATGGTGCTGGCGCGTGATGTCGCACCTGCCAATCAACTGCCGGTGGTCAACGCCGGTGCCGATTAGACGGTCACACTACCAGCCGCGGCCACCCTCGTCGGCACGGCCACCGATGGCGGGAAGCCGAATCCACCCGCGCTCCTGACGACGACCTGGAGCCTGATCTCCGGCCCCGCCGGGAGTGGTCGTCGGTAATCCCACGACCCTTGCTACCAGCGCGACCTTTACGGTCCCCGGCGTCTACCGGCTCCGGCTGACCGCCAGCGATGGCGCCCTCAGTCAAAGCAGCGACATGCAGGTGACGATCGTTGACGGGGCGCCGCTGTTCCTGGCGGTCGCGGATCGGACCATCGCGCTCGGCACCCGCTATCAGCAATTGCTGGTGGCGAACGACGCCAACGCCGGCGGTCGGCGACACGCTGAGCTTTACGCTACCGACGGCGCCGACCGGCGCAGCACTGAGTCCGTCACCGCTCATCGACTGGACCCCGACCATGGCGCAATTGGGCTCGAACACCTTCACCGCCAGCGTCGTCGACACTGCCGATCACACGGCCACGACCACCTTTCACGTCACCGTCGTACACACCAATCAGGTGCCGCAATTGGCACTCTAGGCCAATGTGATACTGCCGGTCGGCACCGCGTTGCGCCGCATCCTGCAGGCCACCGACCCGGATGCGGGCGACACGCTGACATTCGCGCTGGTGTCGGGTCTGGCGGGGATGACGCTGACCGGCGGCGCGCTGATCTGGCCGACCGCCGGCATCGCTTCCGGCGACGCGGCCGTGACGGTCAGCGTAACCGACGCGGGCGGACTCACCGACAGCAAGTCGTTCACCGTCACGCTGACGCCGGCGGTACCGGGGCCGGTGGCGCGGGACGACAGTTATAGGGCTAAGGTCAGCCAGGTGCTCGCATTGCTAGCCGCGGGTGTGTTGACTAACGATAAGCACCTCAACGGAAACATTTGTGGAGTATCATGCCGTCAAAATCTATATAAGTCTCATCTGAGATTTTCGCTCAAGACCCTAGCGTAACCGGCCGACGTCGATATGCTATCGTCCCTATGCTTGACTAGGCCCTCTCTACCGAACAACTCGCCGAGCTGCGTGCCGCCCAACGGCGTACGCGCGACCAGCGCGAGGCCGACCGTATCAAGGCAGTCGTGTCGCTGGCAGGCGGCTGGTCGGCAGAGCAGGTCGCCGGAGTCCTGCTGATCGACTCCAACACCGTGCGCGACCA
>JADNEJ010000095.1 GCA_016292295.1 Candidatus Thiodictyon intracellulare | reverse complement strand
CCCGCCCAAGGGCCTCAGGCGGTGGCGCCGGTCGCTAAGTCCGACAGGCTGCTAGAGGATCCGACCCCGCTACACAGGGAGAAACACGAAAAGGTCTAATCGCCGCGGCTCCCCCGCTCGATGATGACCCCCACGTCAACCCCGGCGCCGACGGCGCCGGGCTTGTTGAGGGTCAGGCGTACCCAAGGGCAGCCGAACTCCTCGCGCAGGATGGCGGCGCAGTGCTCGGCGAGGGTCTCCACCAGCTCGAAGCGGCTCGCATCGACGAACTGGGTCAGGCGCCGGGTGACGGTGTCGTAGTCCAAGGCCAGGGCGATTTGCTCGGTGGCGGCGGCGTGAGCGCAGTCCCAGCCCAGTTCCAGGTCCAGGATCACGGGGCGATGCTGGCGCTTCTCCCAGTCGTGGATGCCGATGGTGGTTTCGATGGTCAGGTTACGGATGAACACGGTATCCATGGGGATGGGGGCTCCGAAGCGGCGGGTGGAGTTGGGATCTTGCATTAAGGATCGGGCGGCGCGACCGATGTTGGGGGGGCAGGATCGCGCGGGGCCGCGCCCGGCGCCCCTGAGGAGGGCTCTCAGGGTCCTTGACCCGGTGCGGCTTCCCGGTTCCAATGCGCGTCCATGATTATCGCTGCCGCACTCGTTGTCACCGCCTATCTGTTGGGCTCTATCTCCAGTGCCGTCATCGTCTGCCGACTGATGGGGCTGCCGGACCCGCGCACCCAGGGTTCCAACAATCCGGGGGCGACCAATGTCCTGCGCCTGGGCGGGAAGAAGGCGGCGGCGATCACCCTGCTCGGGGATAGCCTCAAGGGGCTGATCCCGATGCTGTTCGCGCACTTGCTGGGGGTTGGCCTCACGGTGCTGGCAATGGCCGGGCTCGCGGTCTTCATCGGCCATTTGTTCCCGGCCTTCTTCGGCTTTCGCGGCGGCAAGGGCGTGGCCACCGCTCTGGGCGTGCAGTTCGGGCTCTGGGCGTCGGTCTTCGGGTTCTGGGTGCCGGTCGGCCTGCCGGTCGCACTGATCTGGCTTTTCGTGGCGAAGGTCCTCAAGTTCTCCTCGCTCGCCGCCCTGATTTCCATGGTCCTGGCCCCGCCCATCGTTTGGCTCATGAGCCTGCCGCCGGTGTTGATCGGGATGCAGTTGGTGATAACCGGCCTGCTGATCTGGCGTCATCGCAGCAATATCGAGAAGCTGCTCACCGGGCGCGAGGGTCGCCTGACGGGGCAGTCGCGCCCATCGGATCAGGACTGACCCTTCATTCGCGGTGCGGCGGGCGTCCTGGGGTGCCTGCCGGGCCGCCGTAACCGAGTACACTGTATGATGATTGCCTCCTGCGTTGGTGCCCCGTCCTCATTCATCCGGCTTAGCCTTCATCATCGTTTCGGCCGCCGCTCGGGCGTTTGGCCGGACCAGGGTCGCGCAGTTGCGAGGTCGGCCGGCTGAAGCCTCGACCTCCTGTCTTCCGGCAGTCGTAGCGACTATCAAGGCCATCAGGCTCTTGGGTGCGCTGCTCTGGGGCGGGGCGGCTTTGGCCGATACCTAGGTCACTCTGCCGGCCTGTGAGATCGCTGCCGGCTTAGTGCCGCTGGACGGCGGTGTCGTCCACTATAGCTGTGCCAGTCGGGGGCCGATGGTCCTGCTGCTACACGGGCTCTTCGCCCAGAAAGAGCAGTGGTACGCGGTGCTGTGCGCCCTGGCAGCGGCCGGTTTCGATGTGCTGGCCCCGGACCTGCCCGGCTTCAGTCAGAGTACCGATTTCCCCATCACCGACTACGACCTGGAGCACCAGGTGGACCTGCTGCACCGGTTCATCGGCGGCCTGGGGCTGCGCGAATTCGCCCTGGCCGCCAACGCCATGGGCGGGACCATTGCGGCACTCTATGTGCAGCGTCACCCGCAGGGCGTGCGCCGCCTGGCCTTTGTCGGCCCGCCGCTGGGGGTGGTGAACTGAGCGCTCGGGGCCCGGCAGGCGATCCAGGACGGGGTCATTCCCATCAATGAAGACCAGTTGGACCTGGAACTGCGCCTGCTGTTCGCCACGCCGCCGCAGGTCTCCGAGTCGGTCCGCGAGGCCCTGATCCAGGGCTATGTGGCGCGCAACCGGCACTAGCAGCCTGTCGGACTTCGGTGCCCCGTCGTGGCGGCGGGTCCGGTACACTGTCGGGATCAACCCCGATGGCCGCCCGATGGCCGG
>JADNEJ010000014.1 GCA_016292295.1 Candidatus Thiodictyon intracellulare | reverse complement strand
CCCCGATTGCCGGTTGCGGCTGGCACGATGATCGGGGTCGCCTAAAATGGCCAAATTGGATGAGTTCCTTGCGGATCTTAAGCTTCGAGCCGCGGACGTCGGAAGCGGAGTTGGCCATAACGAAGTCGAAGCGGCCGGTGGAATCGTGCAGGTCCTCGTAATAGGCGTTGCCCTGACGGATGTCGCCGGTCAAGCCGTGGACGGCCAGGTTCATCTTGCCCAGGCGGACAGTCTCTGACACCTTTTCCTGGCCGAAGACGGACAGCTCCGCGCTGGGGTTGCGCGGCAGGTTGGAGGCGATATGCGCGGTATCCAGCGCGGGCAGAATGATCGTTACGGCGAGCAGCGTCAGTGAAAAGGCGAACACCCCGTCGCTGACCGCGACCACGCGCCCGCAATCACTACTCTCGACGCTCCACTGCTCGGGGGCACATCTGCATCAAGGTCGATCATGGTGAAACTCCGGATTAGTGAACCGTTCCTCAGGTCCCGGGCAGGATCGGCGTCGTCGCCCACTAATGCGGGTCCGTGGAGGTGCGGAACCAGGAGAGCTTATCGCGCAGACGCACGACTTCCCCGACGATGACGAGCGTCGGCGGCTGGGGCGGGTCCGCCGCGATGACCTCAAGAATGGTCGCCAGGGTCCCAACCAGGACCCGCTGCATGTGAGTGGTGCCCTGCTGGATCAGGGCCACCGGCATCGTCGCCGGGACCCCGTGGCCGATCAGCTCCCGCACGATGATCGGCAGCCCGATCAGGCCCATGTAGAACACCAGGGTTTGACCCGGGTGGGCGAGTTGAAGCCAGTTGAGGTTGATAGTGCCCTCCTTGAGGTGCCCGGTGACGAAGGTGACGGACTGGGCATAGTCGCGATGGGTCAATGGGATGCCCGCATAGGCGGCGCACCCAGAGGCGGCGGTGATCCCGGGGATGACCTGGAAGGGGATGCCTTGCGCCGCCAGAGTGTCGATCTCCTCGCCGCCGCGCCCGAAGATGAAGGGGTCCCCGCCCTTGAACCGCAGCACCCGGTGCCCGTCCCGGGCCAGGTCCGCGAGCAGGCGGTTGATCTCATCCTGGCGCACGGTATGATGGTTGCGCTCCTTGCCGACATAGATGCGGCGGGCGTCGCGCCGGGTCATGTTCAGGATCGGCTCGGCTACCAGCCGATCATAGACCACCACGTCGGCCTGCTGCATGAGGCGCAGCGCCCGGAAGGTCAGGAGATCCGGGTCGCCGGGCCCGGCACCGACCAGATATACCTCGCCCAAGTCGCGGTCCAAGGCACCCGGGGCCAGTTCGCGCTCGATGGCCGCCTGCGCCTCGTCGAGTTGCCCCGCGAAGATGCGTTCGGCGACGGTCCCCTGCAGGACCCGGTCCCAAAAGTGGCGGCGGTCGCATTGGTCGCTGAAGCGCTCCTTAACCCGATCGCGGTAACGGGCACACAGGGCCGCCAGGCGCCCGTAGCCCGCCGGGATCAGGGACTCGAGCCGGGTGCGCAGCAGGCGCGCCAGCATCGGCGAGGCGCGGCCGGTGGAGATGGCGATCACCACCGGGTCACGGTCGATGATGGACGGCAGGAGGAAGGTGCAGGCGTCCGGATCATCCACAACATTGACCGGAATGTCCGCAGCGCTCGCCAAGGCCGCGATGCGCTGGTTCACCAGCCAGTCGTCGGTGGACGCGATCACCAACTTCATGCCGGTGAGATCGGCTGGCTCGAAGTGGCGGGCCAGATGGCGGAATTCACCCGCCGCCGCCATCCGGGCCAGGTCCTCCATGAGCTGCGGAGCGACCAGGGTGACGGCCGCACCGACGCGCAACAGGCTGCCGATCTTGCGTCGGGCCGTGGTGCCGCCGCCGACCACCAGGCAGGGCCGACCGCTGACGGATTGAAAGATCGGTAGGAATTCCATAGGCGTCGGGGTGGATGGGGCGTTGAGTTGGAGTGCAAAACATCTTAATACACAACTAGTACCATACGATGGAAATATTAATATCATTTCGAGGAGTATGTCGTAAACTACCATTTTTTCAGAATTATACTGATTTCCTGCGATGCCCTTACTGTGTGCTGCCCCAGTCCAGGCCTTGATCACAAATCCGCCAAAGGCCGGCCGGCCCATGTGAGTTTACGCGCGCAAGACAATGTTCTGCAAGGGAGCGGCGACGCCGGGACTGAACAAGGTGAGCGGAATTATGA
>JADNEJ010000625.1 GCA_016292295.1 Candidatus Thiodictyon intracellulare | reverse complement strand
TTGCCCTCACCAGCCATCTGATCGGGGCGACCCACTACGGCTACTTGGCAACCAGGGGGGCTAAACGGTTACCGTCGAAGAAAATACGTTAGTACGTTAATACGGAAGCACGGGAAGAGGGCGCTCGCATACATTGCGGTGCCCGTTGCGCCGAAGACGTACCCCCGTACTAACGTACTTTCTTCTCGTATTCCCGTACTTTCTTTGTCGAGGTCCTGATGGATAAGCTACTCATCACCGGCGGCACCCCGTTGTACGGGGAGGTGCGCGCCTCCGGCGCCAAGAACGCCGCGCTGCCGATCCTCGCCGCGACCCTGCTCGCCGAGGGGCTGGTAACACTGACCAATGTGCCGCGCCTGCGCGATATCCGCACCACCCTGGAACTGCTCGAGCGCCTGGGTGCCCACCTGACCCAAGACGCGGACGGCGTGGTACGGGCAGAGCCACGCACCCTCCAGAGCTTCGCCGCCCCCTATGAGTTGGTGAAGACGATGCGCGCCTCGATCCTGGTGCTCGGGCCGCTGGTCGCCCGCTACGGCCAGGCGGACGTGTCTCTGCCCGGCGGCTGCGCCATCGGCGCCCGGCCGGTCAACCTGCATATCGATGGACTCAAGGCGATGGGCGCCGAGATCACGGTGGAGGGTGGTTATATCCGTGCCCGCGCTGACCGTCTCCACGGTGCCCGGCTGATGCTCGAGACGGTCACCGTGACCGGCACCGAAAACCTCCTGATGGCCGCCGTCCTGGCCCGAGGCGAGACGCTGATCGAGAATGCCGCCCGCGAGCCCGAAGTAACGGACCTGGCGGATTTCCTCAGCGCCCTAGGCGCTCGCATTGAGGGTGCCGGCACCGACCGCATCCAGATTCAGGGCGTCGATCGGCTGGGCGGGGCCAAGTTTGCCGTCATGCCGGACCGTATCGAGACCGGAACCTTCCTGGTCGGCGCCGCCATCACCGGCGGCCGAGTGCGGGTCCTGCATACCCGCCCGGACTGCCTGGAGGCGGTGCTCCAAAAGCTGAAGGAGTGTGGCGCCTTCATCGCGACCGGCCCCGACTGGATCGAGGTCGACATGCGCGGCCAACGACCTCAGGCGGTGGATATCCACACCGCCCCCCACCCCGCCTTCCCCACCGATATGCAGGCGCAGTTCTGCGCCCTGAACAGCATCGCCGACGGGGTGGGGGTGGTGGCCGAGACGGTGTTCGAGAACCGCTTCATGCACGTGCCGGAACTCCAGCGGATGGGCGCCGATATCCGCATCGACGGTCACTTGGCCATCTGCCGCGGGGTCCCGTGCCTGACTGCGGCCCCCGTGATGGCAACGGATCTGCGCGCCTCCGCCGGACTGGTGCTGGCGGGGCTCGCGGCGGCAGGTGAGACCCTAGTGGACCGTATCTACCACCTGGACCGCGGCTACGACAATATCGAGGCCAAACTCGCTGGGCTCGGTGCGGTCATTTGCCGCACTTCCGGGGGCGCGGGTCGGGACGCGACCGCATCATGAGCAAGACTATTGCCGATCAGGGCCAGCCGGTCGCGCCCTTGACACTGGACGCACTCCTGACCATTGCCTTTTCCAAGGGGCGGATCTTCGATCAGACCTTGCCGCTGCTGGTCCAGGCCAGCATCCGTCCCCTGGAGGACCCCGAGACCAGCCGCAAGCTGATCCTTCAGACCAGCAATCCGCAGGTCAAGCTGGTCATCATCCGCGCCAGCGATGTGCCCACCTATTGCGAATACGGAGCGGCGACCTGGGCGTGGCCGGCAAGGACGTGCTGCTGGAGCATGGAGGCGAGGGGCTCTATGAGCCCCTCGATCTGCGTATCGCCTGATGGTGGCCAGCCCGCCGCAGCCAGCGACGCCGCGCTCCGGGCGTTTGCGCATTGCCACCAAGTATGTGAAAAGCGGCATTATGCAGCAGCTGCACATATTTATCGAATCAATTGGTTACGCAGAATCTGGCGGCAACTCAGTGCGATTCTGGCGGGTGGCGGCGCCGGGGTCTCCCAGATTTCGGTGAGAAACCCGGCTGCCGGGGTTGGCTCAGAATCAGAAAGTCGTAGCCAAATCGACTTTGGCCATTTTAGGCGACCCCGATCATCGTGCCAGCCGCAACCGCCAATCGGGGAACCAGGGTTCGCACGACGGGCCCTGGAGGACCATGGAGCCAATCCGTCTGGTCCGCTACGCGGCCCCGGCG
>JADNEJ010000160.1 GCA_016292295.1 Candidatus Thiodictyon intracellulare | reverse complement strand
GTGTCGCGGTCCATCGGGTGGAAGCGGCGCATCGGCAGTAGTACTCCGGCCATCGGGCGGCCATCGGGGTTGATCTAAACAGTGTACCTGACCCATCGCATCGACGGGACCCCGAAGTCCGACAGGCTACTAGAATCCCGGCAACCCCAGGAATACCCTTACATGTCTTCGTACCCCATCTCTGTCATCGGCTTCGTCGCCCTCAGCAGCAGCGGCAAAATCATCCTGCTGCGCCGACTGGTCCCCATCCTCATGGGACCGGGGGCTGCGGGTCGGCTATCTCAAACACGCCCACTATCGCTTCGACCTAGATCGACCGGAGAAGGACAGCTTTGAACTGCGCGCGGCCGGGGCCGACCAGGTCCTATTGGCGTCGTCTGAGCGCTGGGCCCTGCAGGTGGAGAACTGGGTGCGGGGCGCGGACCCGGACCTGGCGGAACTGCTCACGCGCTTCAACCCCAGGGGCCTGCACCTGGTGCTCGCGGAGGGGTTCAAGCATGCCAACTATCCGAAGATCGAGGTCTATCGCGCCGTGCTGGGTGAGCCGCCCCTCTACCCGCTCGACCCGCGGATCATCGCCGTGGCAACGGGCGACGCCCTGCCCGCGGGCGAATATCCACCGCGTCTACCGCTGCACGCGGCAGTGGCCATCGCGGACTTCGTCCTGGCATGCTGCGGCCTTCAGAGCTCCGCCGACAGATAGGCGATCCACCCGGCGTCCGGCTCTCCGGTCGCGACCAGCTGGAAGCGACCGTCCGGGTCCCAGCCCTGCCAGTAAACCAGCACCCGGGAGAATCCCGCTTCGGCCAGCAGTTCCCGGATCTCCGGCAGCGACCACAATCGCCAGTCGTCGTAGGTGAAGGCACGCTCCAGGCGAGAACCGTCTGCAAAGTTGAAATTCCGCAAAGTTGAAATGGATGTGGCAGACCAGACGGCCGCTGATCGGGTCATACAGCGCCTGCTCCCATTGGTAGACGAAGCGCCCCAGCTCCGGGTTCTCCACCGAGCGCTCCTCAATGATCCGCCGATAGGCGTCGTAGCCCCCGTAAGAGTCCAGCAGGAAGACCCCGTCTAGCGCCAGGGCCGCGCGCACCCGCACAAAGTAGGTCCGCAGGGTGGCGCGTCCCGCGAGGAGCCAGTAGCTGAAGTTCATGGCCAACACCAGGTTCAAGGGGCGGCTGGCAGCAGTCGCGACGTCCTGTTCGAGCAGCTCAATACGCGCGCGCTGGCTGGCCGGGAGCGCCGCCAGATAGTGGCACCGCCCCCAGTCCAGGACCACCGGGTCCAGGTCGACCCCGAGGGCGCGGTTGGTCTTACGCCGACGGAACCACTCGCAACACACCGCGGCAGTGCCGCAAAAATTCTCTCCTAACCACCGGGCACTGCGCCCGCGTAGTTGCCGGTAAGTGCGATCGATAAAATCCACCTCCAAGCGCGGATTCTGCACCGCGCACTCGTAGAGGCGGTGGCGATCGGCCGACTCAGCGAGCGTCGATCGAGAGGCGCGAACGGCATCTGGCATGATTATCGTGGGATTCGGGGCGCCATCAGGTGGGCCATCAGGTATCTGAGCGCGGCGGCGGCCGACGGGGGCTCCAGGCCGGCAAGTAATCGGCGATTTGAAACTGGCGCTAGGTTACTGTATCGTGCTCGGTGATCGACTCGCGAGGTACGAGAAAAGGGTTATCCACGGAGAAATCTTTGGGACCACTTCCGCCCCGGCAATACCCCGGAGAGGTGTCCGAGCGGCTTAAGGAGCACGCCTGGAAAGTGTGTATAGGTTAACAGCCTATCGAGGGTTCGAATCCCTCCCTCTCCGCCAATCGTTTTTATATCAGCCTGATATTAAAGCGAGATTTCTGAACAAGTCGCTTTCTATCCTCAAGACCGCACGCGCGCTAGCGGTCCATCGTGGCATATTTCCACCCGACGGACGATGAGCTTTCACGCGTCGTTCGGTAGGCCTCGGGGCGCTACCCGGCAGGACCGCGGGCCACTCGAACTCGTGGTGCCGGAGCCCATCGCCAGGACCCTGCCGGCGATCAGCAAGAGGTGGTGGTGGGCTGCTGGCTCGAAGACTCGGGCCTTGCGCTCATCGCCAGGACCTATCGGCGCGCGCTCCTGCGAGGTTGCCATCGGTGTCCGGATACAGGCGGGCCGGATGCCCTGGGAGGTTGCGCCGGCCGGACTGCTCGACCTCGTTC
>JADNEJ010000593.1 GCA_016292295.1 Candidatus Thiodictyon intracellulare | reverse complement strand
CCGTGGACTGGACAACGTCCAGGGCGAGTGGACGCTGGTCTGCCTGGCGTAGAACTTGAAACGGATGGCCATATTACGTCTGCAGTAAGGGGAACACAGCGAAAAACAGCGTTTCTAGCAGAAAACCGTCTCTTTTTTGCCATAAAGGCCCGTCCAAGGGCTTCAGGCGGTGGCGCCGGTCGCTAAGTCCGACAGGCTGCTAGCAGCCGCTCGCGCCGGCCACTAGCGTGGCGCCGCATCCATCACCGCAACCGCTCTCGGGCTCAGCCGCCCAGAATGCCCTCCCAGGCCGTCTGCAACGCTGCCTGACCGAGGCCGTAGCCGCAAACGCCAGGGACAGGGGGATGGCCCCGTGGGAGGCCAGCCGGGCGCACCAGGCGGACTCGGCGAGCCCGGCCCCCGCCCCCGGCAGGTCCCGCACCTGCTCCAGCAACCACCAGCCCAATACCCCGGCCAAGGCGTCGCCCGGGTGCCGTGCGAGCCGCGCCACCAGGGCCTCCGCCGCGGGGCCTTCCAGCCCCTGCCGCGCCAGGCTCGCCAGCACCTGTTCGCCGTCGATCAGGCCCCGATGCAGGTCCAGGTCGAGCCGGGCCAACAGGAGCAGTTCGTGGGACTCGGTCAGTCGCACTCCCGGGGCCTGCGCCCCGCCCGGCGCGCCCTGGGCGCCGCGGCGGCTGAGATAGAGTTGCCAGCCCAGCGCCCAGGAGGCGTCGTTGGCGAAGCGGCGCGGCCCACGCGCCGCAGCGGTTACGGCAAGGTGGCGGCCGTCGCCGTCGCCGTCGGCCGAGGCCTGCGCCGTGGCTGGGGCAGTGTCGGCATCGCTCAAGACCGCCTGCGCCCGCTTGAGGGCACGGGTGATGGACTCGCACTCGGCCGCGGGGTCGCAATCGATGAAATGGACCTCGCGCAACCGCAGCCCCAGGTGCGCGGCACCGCGGCCCAGGGCGCCACGGGCACGCGGGGCCAGTTCTTCCCTGAGAACATGGTAATAGTCCGCCAGTGCCGCCGCGGCGGCGGCCAGCGGCTGCGCCAGTCCGGCGTGCCACGCACCGTCGCAGGGCGGCCGGGAACCCCGGGCGAATACACGCAGGTGCTCGCAGGAGCGCTGCGCCTCGCGGGCGGCGACACGGACTAAGAGCGGCGCCAGCCCCCCTGCCGTGGCGCGCAACAGCACCTGCGCCTGGCACAGGTGCTCGGGGATTTCCCCCAGGAGCTACGCCAAGGCGCCGTGCGGCGCGCCCGGCGTACCGGTCAGCCACGCAAGCGTGGCGAGCGGCAGATAACTCAGCGGATCACGGCGGCGCCAATCGCCGTGCGAGAGCTCCCGATGCTCGACCCGAGCGGCCCCGGCCAGCAGTTCCCAATCCAGTTGCCGGTCGGCGTCCAAAGCGTGGAAATCGATCTCATCGAGGCCCAAGAGCAGTTCCTCGAGCCAGCCCTTGAGGCCGACCAGATCCTCGACCTCCTGCACAGGCAGCAGCCGGCCAGCCACTGGAACCCCGGCGAGCAGGGCCAGGTCCGGGTGGTAGTGGAGCCAGCCATCGTAGAATTCAGCGGTGAGTGCGTCGAACTCCGCCGTTTCAGGCATCGCGACACTCGAAGTCGTGGGTGATCGCGGCGGTGGCACCCAGCATGGTGGACGCGGAGCAGTATTTCTCCGCGCTGAGCTTGATCGCGCGCTCCACCTGGCGCGGGTCGAGCCCCCGCCCGGTGACGATGAAATGGGCGTGGATGCGGGTAAAGACCTTGGGGTCGGTCTCGGCGCGGTCCGCCGTCAGTTCAACCACGCAGTCAGTCACCTCCTGGCGTGACTTGCGCAAGATCAGGAGTACATCAAACTGGGTGCAGCCGCCCATGCCGATCAGCAACATCTCCATGGGCCGCACCCCGACGCTGCGCCCGCCCAGTTCGGGCGGACCATCCATGACCACCCCGTGCCCGGAACCGGACTCGCCCAACATGGCAACTCCATCGATCCACTTTACCCGTGCCTTCATGAATACCCCCCGCAATAACCAACACAGGGCGCCCGGACACGGCGCCACGCCTGGATCGGGAGGCTACCATAGTTCGACAAGGCCAACGGGCTTACCTAGCAGCCCCTGTCGGACTTCGGGGCCCCGTCGGGGCGGCGGGTCCGGTACACTGCCGGGATCAACCCCGATGGCCACCCGATGGCCGGAGTGCTACTGCCGATGCGCCGCTTCCACCCGAAGGACCGCGAC